>JBDHSY010000042.1:0-12501 GCA_039808405.1 Xanthobacteraceae bacterium | reverse complement strand
GCCCGCTCCGCCGCATCCGCCTCGATGCGCGCAATCGAGCGGCGCAGCGCGGCAAGGCGCGCCTCCGTCCCGCCGTGGCGGGACGACACCTGATGGCTCTCGGCACGCATCGCTTTCGTCCAATCCCTCCGGTCACAAGGACAGCGGTCCGAAGGCGCACCCGCGCGCGACCCTTCGCTGCTCTCGCCCGCTACGGCCGAAAGCTCCCGCTATTTGTTCATGATATGTTCTAGTAAAGCGCTCCTCGCGGCATGAGTCAACCGGCCCCGGTGCGGCGTGATTCCTGCTTTTTCGCCAAAGCCTTACCAGCCTTATCCCATCCCCGTCGGCTCAGGAACGAAAGCTCCCCGCCGCGCATTGATCCGGACACGCTCCCCAACCGCCGGAGCATCCCGTGCCCGATCCGACCGGCCATCCGTCAAACCCTGCCTCAGACCTTGCCGGGGTCAGCCTTGCCGGGCTGCGCAAGGAAGCCGCGCACTGCCGGGCCTGCCCGCTGTGGCGCAATGCCACCCAGACCGTGTTCGGCGAGGGCCCGCCCGACGCACCGATCATGCTGATCGGCGAGCAGCCCGGCGACAAGGAAGACCTCGCCGGCCGCCCGTTCGTCGGCCCGGCCGGCAAAATCCTCGACCGCGCCCTGCACGACGCCGGCATCGACCGCGACAAGACCTATGTCACCAACGCGGTCAAACATTTCAAATTCGTGCCGCGCGGCAAAATCCGCCTGCACCAGAAACCGGCCACGCCGGAGATCAGGGCATGCCGGCCGTGGTACGAGCGCGAGCGTGCCGCGCTCGACCCGGTGCTGGTGGTGGCGATGGGCGCCACCGCCGCGCAAAGCGTGTTCGGCAAGATCACGCCGATCGGCCGTTCGCGCGGACGCCTCATCGACCTCGACGAGCGCGCCAAAGCGCTGGTGACGGTACATCCGTCCTATCTGCTGCGGCTGCCCGACGCGGAGGCGAAAGCCCGCGAATATGCCCGCTTCGTTGCCGACCTGCGGCTCGCCGTGCCGCTCCTGAAGCGGCCGCCGCACGCGGCGTGACTTATGCCGCCAGCGTCGTCTCCGCGAGCCGGATCCAGTAGGACGTGCCGTACAGGATCGCCTCGTCGTTGAAATTGTAGGCCGGGTGATGCAGGCCCGCGCTGTCGCCGTTGCCGACGAAGATGAAGGCGCCCGGCCGCGCTTCGAGCATGTAGGAAAAATCCTCCGCGCCCATGATCGGCGGAATCTCCACCATCACATTGTCCTGCCCCGCGACTTCGCCGGCGACGCGGATCGCGAGGTCGGTCTGCTCAGGATGGTTGACGGTGACGGGATAGCCGCGCTCGTAGTCGAGCGCGATGGTGGCACCGGTCGCCTGCGCCACGCCGGCGACGATCTCGCGCATGCGCTTCTCGACGAAGGCGCGCATCTCGGCCTTCAGCGTGCGCACGGTGCCGGCCAGCTCGGCGGTCTGCGGGATGACGTTGAAGGCGTTGCCGGCGTGAAACTGGCAGATCGACACCACCACCGATTCCACCGGATCGATGCTGCGCGACACGATCGACTGCAACGCGGTGACAAGCTGCGCGCCGACCACGATCGGGTCGATGCCCTTGTGCGGCGCCGCCGCATGGCCGCCGACGCCTTCGATGCGGATCACGACGTGATCGGTCGAGGCCATGATCGGACCGGGCCGGATGCCGAACGCGCCGACCGGCATGCCGGGACCGTTGTGCATGCCGAACACCTGCTCGATGCCGAAGCGGTCCATCAGGCCGTCCTTGATCATCGCATCGGCGCCGGCGCCACCCTCCTCGGCCGGCTGGAAGATCACGACGACCTCGCCGGCGAAGTTGCGCGTCTCGGCGAGGTAGCGCGCCGCGCCAAGCAGCATCGCGGTGTGGCCGTCATGGCCGCAGGCGTGCATCTTGCCGGGCGTCTTCGACTTGTACGGCAGGTCGTTGGCTTCCTCGATCGGCAGCGCATCCATGTCGGCGCGCAGGCCAAGCACCTTGAGGCCGCCATCGGCCGCCTTGCGTCCCTTGCGCCCCTTGATGACGCCGACCACGCCGGTGCGCCCCAGCCCCGTCACCACCTCGTCGCAGCCGAACTCGCGCAGACGGTCGGCGACGAAGCCGGCGGTGCGATGCACGTCGTACATCAGTTCGGGATGGGCATGCAGGTCGTGGCGCCAGGCAACGATTTCGGAGTGCAGGTCGGCGACACGGTTGACGATGGGCACGGAAATTCTCCACGAACTGGGTCCGGCGACAGCAGCTCACCCGGACGACATCCGCCACGAGCAAGTGCGAACCTATAGCACATCGACGCCGCTCCCGCGACCATGCGCACCGCTTTCGCGACCCTTGTGCGACCTTTGCGCCATCTTGCAGCCCTCGCCAGTGGCGATGCAGCAAAATGCGCAGTTGCCTGCGCCCGCCGCTTCCCTATTGTGGTGCATCATATGCCAAGCGCAGGAGGCCCGCGATGCTGACCCGCCGTTCGTTTCTCGCCACCGCCGCAACCTCGCTGGCGCTGGCCGGTACCTCGCGCGCCGGAGCCGAGGTGGTGGCGCGCGCCGGCAACTCGCTTGCGGTCCTGAGCGACGGCACCATCAAGCTGCCGCTGACGATGGTCGCGCGCGACGTGCCGGAACAGACGCTTGCGACGCTGACCGGCGCGAGCGGCGAGATCACCTCGCACCTCAACATCACCTGCCTGAAGCAGGGCGAGCGCACCATCCTGTTCGATTGCGGCGCGGGGCCGAACTTTCTGCCGGGCAGCGGCCAGCTCGCGGCCAGCCTCGAGGAAGCCGGCGTCGCCGCCGACAGCGTGACCCACGTCCTGTTCACGCACCTGCACCCCGATCACTTCTGGGGTGCCATCGACGATTTCGACAGCCCGGCGTTTCCCAACGCGCAATGGCTCGTCAACGACGCCGAATTCGCCTTCTGGTCCGACGCAAAGGTGTACGACAAGCTGCCCGAGGAGCAGCACATGTTTGCCGCGGGCGCGCAGCGCATCATCAAGGGGCTCGGCGACAAGCTCGAACGCCGCCGCGTCGGCGCGGAGTGGCTGCCGGGCATCGCCGCCTTCGATACCGCCGGCCACACGCCGGGCCACGTCTCGTTCGAGATGAAGCACGAGGGCGAGACGCTGTTCATCCTTGGCGACGCGTTGACGCATGCAAAGGTGTCGTTCGCGCATCCCGACTGGAAGCCGGCCGCCGATCAGGACGCCGAACGGGCGATCAAGAGCCGCAAGGCCGTATTGGCCCGCGCGGTGGCGGAGAAGGCACGCATTCTCGGCTATCACCTGCCGGGCGCGCTCGGCCGCGTCGAACAGGCCGAGGGCGCCTACCGCTTCGTGCCTGGCTAAGTGTTTTCGCATTGCTGACAATGCTTTTTAACTCGTCATTGCCGGGCTTGACCCGGCAATCCCGATCATGAAGGCACTGCGTTCCTAAGCGGGATGGCCGGGATAAACCCGGCCATGACGGTTAATGCGCGCGGCGGCGGAACAGATGCACGATCGAGCCTTCCATCAGGAAGGCGATGCCGAGGCGTGCGCCGATCATGAAGCCGGCAATCGCCAACGGCCACGACAGCGCCATCATCGAGCCGGCCGAAATGCCCTGCCCGATGGTGCAGCCGCCGGCAAGGATGCCGCCGAACCCCATCAGCACCGCGCCGGTGAGATGGCGGCGCATTTCATAAGGGTCGTCGAACGCTTCCCAGCGGAACTCGCCATCGTAGAGCGCGGACGCGAACGAGCCGAGGATAACGCCGAAAATGCTGGCGACGCCGAAATCGGCGAGCCCCACCGGCGTCGTCAGCACCGCGTAGAGCGCACGTCCCACCGGCGAGACGAAGGTGAGGCTCTGTGCCCTGGGTGCGATCTCGAACGCATCGACCGCGACCCCGGTCACCCACCAGCCCAGCACCACGCCGAGCCCGAGCACGATTCCCGCGGTGACCAGCCGCGGTGCGCGGCGCAGCCGCCGGTCGGCAAAGACGACGGCGATCAATACGAGGCCCGCGCCCAGCGCCAGCGGCACCCGCCCGTCTGGGCCGCCGAGCCATCGCAGCACGGAAGGAAGATCGCCCTGCACCGCTCCGGGCACATCGACCGCGAGCCGCTCCAGCACGTCGATGCGGAACGTTGCCAGCATGCCGCGCAGCGTCGCATAGGCCACCGCGCCGAACACCATCATCACGATCAGGCTGCGCAGGTCGCCGGCGCCGAGCCGCACCAGCGAGCCGAAACTACAGGTGCCGACCAGCGCCATGCCGACGCCGAACAGCGTGCTGCCGAGCGCGATCGAGAACCACGGCAGCGCCGGCGGCACATAGGTCGACAATTCCGGCGACAACAGCCCGAGCACGACGAGAAGCTGCGTGCCGATCAGCGCCACGCCGAGCGCCAGCCCGAAGATGCGCAGGCGGCGAGTGTCGCCGCCCATCCACGCATCCTCGACCGCGCCGAACGAGCACAGCCGTGCGCGGCGCACCGTGAAGCCGCAGGCAAACCCCACCACAACCCCGACCGCGGCCACCGCCAGCGACGAGAGCGGCATCATGACGGTCAGGTATCGCGAGGCGCGGCCATCCCGATCATCGCTCGTCCGTTTCCTGCGGCGGCCGGCAGAAGATGTCGTAGATGACGCTGATGATGCTGCGCACGTCGTCGGTGGCGAGGCTGTAGTAGATCGCCTTGCCGTCGCGCCGCGTGGTGACGAGCTGGTCGAGCCGCAGCCGCGCCAGCTGCTGCGACACCATCGGCTGGCGCAGCGACAGGATGTTTTCCAGTTCCGTCACGGTGCGCTCGCGCTCGGCCAGAAGGCACAACAGCAACAACCGGTTCTCGTGCGACAGCGCCTTGAGAAAATCGCTGGCCTTGCGCGCCTTGCGCATGAGCTGGTCGAGCTCGGGAGAAAACTCCGCGCCGTCGCGCAGTTCGTGCTCCAACGACTTGGATACGATCGCCTTGGCTACCGCCTTGGAAGCACCTGCCATGTTCGTCATTCCGTCGTGGTGGCGGGGGAAGTGGAGAGCATACCCGCCCGGCGATCCGCAAGCATCTTGCCGAGCAGGCCCCAGAATGCGTCATCGCCGATATAGCCGGTAATGCGGCCGATTTCACGCCCGCGATCGATCAGCACGAAGGTCGGCGTGTAGCGCACCGGCGCCGCCAGCCCCGGCTCGTCGATCCGGCCGGCGCCGACATCGACGCGCCGCAGCGGCGCCATCCGCCCTTCCGGCGTCTGCGCATAGACCGCGCCGACGTCGCGGTCCCAGCGCGCGCACCAGACGCAGCCGGCCCGCTCGAACATCACCAGTTCGGCCGCCACCGCCGGCAGCGCCGCCGCAAACAGCCACGCCGCGACAATGCCGACCCCGGTTGCGAATTTGCCGATTGCATTCATGTCATAAACATAGTCGTATTCATATGTTTACACCAGAGCAACTTTCGACGGGCAGACGGAGCCACAGGTGTTCGACATCTCCATTGCGGGCGCGTTCGCCGCCGGCCTGTTGTCCTTCCTGAGCCCGTGCGTGCTGCCGCTGGTGCCGCCCTACCTGTGCTTCCTGGCCGGCGTCGGCATCAACGAACTGACCGGGGCAGACGGCCGCCTGACGCCGCGCCGCAACGCGCGCATCGTCGCCATGGCGGCCGCCTTCGTGCTCGGCTTCACCACCGTGTTCGTGGCGCTGGGCGCGACCGCCTCCACGCTGGGCAACTGGATCACGACCTATTTCGATACCCTCGCGATCGTTGCCGGCGCCCTCATCCTGCTGATGGGCCTGCATTTTCTCGGCTGGCTCAAAATCCCGCTGCTGTATCGCGAGGCCCGCCTGCAAGCGACCCGGCGGCCGGCGGGATTCGTCGGCGCCTATCTCGTCGGGCTCGCCTTCGCGTTCGGCTGGACGCCGTGCGTCGGGCCGGTGCTGGCCACCGTGCTGATGGTCGCCGGCGCGGAAGCCACCGCCGCGCGCGGCGCTCTCCTGCTCACCGCCTACGCACTCGGCATCGGCCTGCCGTTCCTGCTGGCGGCGCTGTTCGCCGGGCCGTTCCTCGACCTGCTGGCGCGCTTCCGCCGCCATATGGGGGCCATCGAAAAGACCATGGGCGCCGGGCTGGTGATCACCGGCATTCTGTTCATGACCGGCGCGATGCCCGTGCTCGCCGGCTGGCTGCTTGAGACTTTTCCCGTCCTCGGGACGATCGGCTAGAGCATGATCCCGAAAAGTGGGAACCGGTTTTCGGACAAGATCATGCTCAACTAAAAGGAATAACCGACGAGTCTGATGCAACGTGGTTGAAACAGACTCTAAAAGGAGTGACCTCATGCTCACCCGTCGTTCAGCACTCGCGCTTGCCCTTGCCGCCATCGCCGCCCCGGCGCGCGCCGCCACCGCCCCGACCCTCGGCGAGGACGGCCTCTATCACTTCGACTGGTATCTGGAGAGCTTTCTCGATCTCAAGGACGACATCGACACCGCGACCAAGAGCGGCAAGCGGCTGGCGATCATGTGGGGACTGAAAGGCTGCCCGATGTGTCGCCGCATGCACGAGGTGCATCTCGTCGACCCCGCGATCCAGGATTACGTCAAAGCCAATTTTGACATCGTTCATCTCAACGTCATCGGCGCGCGCGAGGTCACCGATTTCGACGGGGCCAGGCTCGGCGAAAAAGCCTTCAGCCAGCGCTACGGCATCCGCTTCACGCCGACCATCCAGTTCATGCCGGAGTCGGCCGAGGGACTGGGCGCGAAACCGCCGTTCGAGCGCGAAGTGGCGCGCATGGCCGGCCTGCTCGAGCCGCCGGAATTTCTCGCGATGTTCCGCTACGTCAAGGAAAAGGGTTATGAGAAGGAGCTTTTCCCCGACTGGCTGAAGCGGCAGAGTTCGTGAACGCTGCCGTCCGGTCAACACGATAAAATCGCAGACCGTATCCCGGGCGCCGTGCAGCGCGATAGCGTGCGCCGCGGACCCGGGATCGTCGCGAATGCCATCATCGGAACGGTCCCGGACCTGCGGCGCAGTATCTCATACTGCGCCGCATCCGGGACACATGGCGCTGGCGTTGGCCGCCTTCGTCCTTACTTGTTCACCGGCGATTCGGGATCGAACAGGTAAGCCAGCACGTCCTTGATCTGCTGCTCGCTCAGCACCTTGTTGGTGCCGAAGCGCGGCATGTTGGAGCACGCCACGACCGCTTGCGAGTTGTAGATCTTGGTGTAGGCGTCCTTGATCGCCGCGGCGTCGTATTTGCGCTCCTTGCCGTAGGCGGCCAGGCTCGGCCCCAGCGTACCGAAGCTCAGTTCCTTCGGGTCGAGCTGGTGGCAGGCAAAACAGTTGCCGCCCGCGACGGTGCCCGGCTTGTCGGAGAACTGGCCACCGCGGCCGTTGTTGGCGACCTTGTAGCCGGCCTTCCAGTCACCGAGGAATTTTCCGTCGGAGGGATAGACCACCCGCGCCAGCTCCCGCTTGTTGATCTCCTCGGCGATCTTCGAGGGCACGTCGTTGCGGTGAGCGTTGCAGGCGGCCAGCGACTCGTCGGGCTTGATGCGGTCCTGCCACTCCTGCGACGCATTGCTGAAGGTGGAGTTGACATACGCATCGACCACAGCCAGCGACGGCTTGTCGGCGGCCACGGCGGCCGCAACCATGGTCACGGAAGCCAGCGCAAGCGCGAGCGTGACGGGTTTGCTCATTTTGCTCATGGGCGTCATCCTTTCAGCTCAGCGCTTGATCGACGGCACGTTGATGTCGCCGCCCGCCGCCTGCTTGACGAGAAACAGGCTGAGCGCGGTGATGCCGTCGGAGGCGTATTCAGGCACCGGCCAGCGCTGCTGGCGATAGCAGTCCCACAAGCGGTGCTGCATGGTGCGCAGCGCGCTCTGCGACACGCGATAGGTCGGCCATCCGCCCATCGTTAGCTTGGCTTGCTCGCCCGGCACCGACAGGTTCGGCAGCCCCTGCAAGCGGATGCGCTTGCCCTCCTCGGCGTGGCAGGTGGCGCACGAGAAATCCATCACGCCGCCGCGACGGAAGAACATCTCCTCGCCGACCGCGGCCATCTCCTGCTCCTTGGGGTGGCTGAGCTGCGGCGCGTACTTCATGCCGTTCGACTTGTTGGCGATGAAGGCGACAAGGTCCTGCATGTCCGAATCGCGCGGCGAGAAGCGCTTGGCGACGATGTCCTTGGTGTCGAGCTCCTGGATCTTCTCCATGCACCAGAGGAGGCGTTGCTCCAGGTCCATGACGCGGTCGGCGTCCTTGAAGTAGCGCGGCAGTTTGGCGAACGCGCCTTCGAGCTTGCCCGGCCCCTCGCCGAGGTCGCAGGTCTCGAGGCTGACGTTTTTGGCGCCGCGCGCGGTTGCCCACAGCACCTCGCCGCGATCGACCGCCAGATAGCCCGGATTCGAGAACGGATCCGACAGCATCTGCCGGTAACGCTCGATTTCCTTCTCGCTGTCGTCCTGCGCGGACTGCGCAAGGAGATGCCCCGTCGCCAGCGTCATGGCCGCTGCAAAAGCCATGGTCCCGATCATGGCTCCGATCAGTTTAAGCCGCATTCTCAGCCCTTTCGTTTCCTCTCGGGCGCACCGTTCGCCGGTGCGCTTGTCTGCAAAAGACGATTATGATCGACTATTCACATGACGAACCCTTTACATTCACAAAAAACAATATCATGATGCGTCGAAATGATGAGCGACAGATGCTCACGTCGTCAAGTGCGAATTAGAATGAAATAAGGAGATCGCGGGATGAAACCTCATGGCTCGGGCCTGTCGCGGCGGACTGCGCTGAAGGCCGGCGCATTGGCTGCGCTGGCAAGCGTGCTGGCTGGCCGGATGGCGTTCGCGGACGCCAATGCGGTCGCGGCGGAGCTGAAAAAGCTCTATGGCGACAAGCCGATGGCCGAGGGCAAGATCAAGCTCGACGTGCCGGAGATCGCCGAGAACGGCATGGTGGTGCCGATCAACGTCGAAGTCGACAGCCCCATGACCGAGGCCGACCACGTCAAGAGCGTGCACATCTACGCCGCGGGCAATCCGCAGCCGGGCGTCGTCAGCTACACGTTTACGCCGGCGTGCGGCAAGGCCGCCGCCTCGACGCGCATGCGGCTCGCGCAGACGCAGGACATCATCTGCGTCGCCGAGATGTCGGACGGCAAGCTGTACACGGCCAAGGCCAACGTCAAGGTCACGATCGGCGGCTGCGGCGGCTGATGGCCGCAACGCGCAACCCCGACCACCGTTGAAGGCAGGATCATCCCATGGCGAACAAACCCACCCCGCGCGTCCGCGTCCCGGCCAAGGCCGCCGCCGGCGAAATGATCGAGATCAAGACGCTGATCTCGCACGAAATGGAATCCGGGCAGCGCAAGGATTCCAAGGGCGAGGTGATCCCTCGCAAGATTCTCAACAAGTTTACCGCGAGTTTCAACGGCAAGCCGGTGTTCGCGGCCGACTGGCACCCGGCGATTTCGGCCAACCCCTATCAGGCGTTCTTCTTCAAGGCGACGGAATCGGGCGAGTTCACCTTCACCTGGAAGGATGACGACGGCTCCGAATACGTCGCGAAGAACAAGCTGACGGTCGGCTAAGCCACGGCCGCCTGCCGGCGGCCGCCCCTTTCGACAGAGCGAACGATGCGGACGGCAACGTCCGCGACAGGGCAGACGTGCGCGTCGTGCCCGAAGGATGACGCATGATTTCACGGCGCGAGTTTCTTCAGGCAACGGCCGCCGCGGCAGCGATCACCGCGGGCTCCGGCCTCGGCCCGCTCGGGCGTGTCGCCGCCCAGCAAAAGCTCTCGCAGGCCGACATTCTGCGCTTCGATCCGCTCGGCACCGTGACCATCCTGCACATCGCCGACATCCACGCCCAGCTGATGCCGGTCTACTTCCGCGAGCCGTCGATCAACCTCGGCGTCGGCGAGGCCAAGGGCCAGCCGCCGCACCTCGTCGACGACGCCTTCCGCGCCCACTTCAAGATCGCCGCTGGCTCGGCCGACGCCTATGCGCTGACGTCCGACGATTTCGTTTCGCTGGCGCGCCACTACGGTCGCATGGGCGGCATCGACCGCATCGCCACGCTGATCAACGCGGTACGAACCGAGCGCGGCGACGACAAGGTGCTGCTGCTCGACGGCGGCGACACCTGGCAGGGCAGCTGGAGCGCATTGCAAAGCAAGGCACAGGACATGATCGACGTCATGTCCGCGCTCAAGCTCGACGCCATGACCGCGCATTGGGAGTTCACCCTCGGCGCCGAGCGCGTCAAGGACGTGGTGGACAATGCCTCGTTTGCATTTCTGGCGCAGAACGTGCGCGACAAGGAATGGAGCGAACCGGTCTTCGAGCCGCGCAAGATGTTCGAGAAGGGCGGCGTCAAGGTCGCGGTGATCGGGCAGGCGCTGCCGCGCACCGCGGTCGCCAATCCGCGCTGGATGTTTCCCGACTGGGAGTTCGGCATCCGCGAGGAGGACATCCAGAAGCAGGTCGACGAGGCGCGCGACGAGGGCGCCAGCGTCGTCGTGCTGTTGTCGCACGACGGCTTCGACGTCGACAAGAAACTGGCCTCGCGCGTCAAGGGCATCGACATCATCCTGACCGGCCACACCCACGACGCCATGCCGGGCCTCACCCGCGTCGGCGACACCGTGCTGGTCGCCACCGGCTCGCACGGCAAATTCCTGTCGCGCCTCGATATCGCCGCCGCCGGCGGCAAGGTCACCGACATCCGCTTCAAGCTGATGCCGGTGTTCTCCGACGCCATCGCCCCGGACAAGGACATCGCCGCGCTGGTCGAGAAAGTGCGCGCGCCCTATGCCGCCGAACTCGCAAAGGAGATCGGCCGCACCGAGTCGCTATTGTTCCGGCGCGGCAACTTCAACGGCACCTTCGACGATTTGATCTGCGAGGCGATGCTGGCCGAGCGCGACGCCGAGATCGCGCTGTCGCCCGGCTTCCGCTGGGGCGAAACGCTGTTGCCGGATACGCCGATCACCTGGGAGGCGATCACCAACGCCACCGCAATCACCTATCCGGCCTGCTATCGCATGGAGATGACCGGCGAACAGCTCAAGGTCGTCCTCGAGGACGTCGCCGACAACATCTTCCATCCCGACCCGTATTTCCAGGGCGGCGGCGACATGGTGCGCGTCGGCGGCATGGGCTACACCATCGACGTCGGCAAGCCGATGGGCAGCCGCATCTCCAATCTCACGCATCTGAAAACCGGCCAGCCGATCGACGCCGCGCGCAAATACGTGGTGTCGGGCTGGGCCAGCGTCAACGAAGGCACGCAAGGGCCGCCGATCTGGGACGTGGTCCGGGATCATGTCGCGCGCCGCAAGACGATCACCGTCACCCCCAACGACGCCGTGAAGGTGCTGGGGGCATGAGCCCCCGCCCCTCACCGCCGCCATCGAAGGGAGCAGAACCGATGGCCTCCAGCATCATCCGCAATCCCCTCAGCCGGCGCGGTTTTCTTGGCGCCGCCGCGGCGCTCGGCGCCGGCGCCGGCCTCGGTGCCGGCCTTGGTGCCGCACGCGCGGAAGGGCAGACGCCCGACCCGCTGATCACCGAGGTGCAGGACTGGAACCGCTATCTCGGCGACGGCGTCGACAAGCGCCCCTACGGCGCGCCCTCGCCGTTCGAGAAGCATGTGGTGCGCCGCCACGTATCGTGGCTCACCGCCTCGCCGGAATCGTCGGTGAATTTCACGCCGCTGCACGAACTCGACGGCATCATCACGCCGTCGGGGCTGTGCTTCGAGCGGCACCACGGCGGCATCGCCGAGATCGATCCGGCCAACCACCGGCTGATGATCCACGGTCTGGTCGAAAAGCCGCAGGTCTTCACCATGGAAGACCTGAAGCGCATGCCGCGCGAGAACCGCATCTACTTTCTGGAATGCGCCGCCAATTCCGGCATGGAGTGGCGCGGCGCCCAGCTCAACGGCTGCCAGTTCACGCACGGCATGGTGCACAACGTGATGTACACCGGCGTCACGCTGAAGACGCTGCTCGACGAGGCCGGCCTCAAGCCCAACGCCAAGTGGCTGATGCTGGAGGGCGCCGACGCCGCCGGCATGAACCGCTCGCTGCCGGTCGAAAAGGCGCTCGACGATGTGTTGATCGCCTTCGGCATGAACGGCGAGGCGCTGCGCCCGGAACAGGGTTATCCGCTGCGCGCCGTCATTCCCGGCTGGGAAGGCAACCTGTGGGTCAAGTGGCTGCGCCGCATCGAGGTCGGCGACCAGCCGTGGCAGGCGCGCGAGGAGACGTCGAAATACACCGACCTCTTGGCCGATGGCCGCTCGCGCCGCTTCACCTTCTACATGGACGCGAAATCCGTCGTCACCAATCCCTCGCCGCAGGCGCCGCTCAAGCACAAGGGCCGCAACGTCCTGACCGGCATCGCCTGGTCAGGCCGCGGCCACATCAAGCGCGTCGATGTCTCGCTCGACGGCGGCCGCAACTGGCGCACCGCCCGC
>JBDHSY010000041.1:0-12542 GCA_039808405.1 Xanthobacteraceae bacterium | reverse complement strand
CCGCCACGGTCCAGTGCCCGAGCAGACGGATACAACCGGTGCGCGGATCGACCTCCAGGTACGAGGCCTGAACGCCGGAGGTCGTGTAGTAGGTCAGATTGTTGACGACGTGGCTTTTGGTGACGGACAGCTGAACGTCGAGATCCGACGGCAGCGTGTCCTGCCGGAAATATCCGATCCGCGCCACGTCGGAGAGCGACATGACCGCGAGCCCGGTTCGCTTGTTGATCACGCCGGATGCCGCCAGATCGAGATCGTCGACCTGAGCTTGCGAGACCGCCGCCGCCAGTGTGAGAATATTCTCTTTCAGCGCGCGCGATGCCTTGATGGCCGCCTCGCCTCCGCACATTACACCGCGCGAGGCCCAGGCACCGCCGCCATAGGTCGAGATCGTGCTGTCGCCCGAGATCATATCGATCGACCCGACCGGAATGCGCATTTCATCGGAAATGATCTGAGCGAGCGCGGCGAGCGTGCCCTGGCCCTGGTCGGTGATGCTCGTCACGCAGCGCAAGGCGCCGCTCGGCTCGAGCCTGAGCGTGCAGCCATCCTGCGAGGTGATCGAGGCGCCGGTCGGACCGTAGTAGAGGGGACCGTAGGCAACGGGCTCGATATAGGTCGCGATACCGATGCCGCGAAAGATTCCCTGGCTGCGCAGCCTCTGCTGTTCCGCCCGCAACGCCTTGTAATCCATACGCTCGACCAGCCGGTCAAGACAAGCCTCAAGCCGCATGTTGGCGAGCTTGGAACCGCCGGGCGTGACGCAGGGCATCGACTCCGGCTTGCGATAGTTCATCTTCCGCAACGCGACGGGATCGACACCGATCCGGTCGGCGGCGAGATCCAGCAGCACTTCCGTTATCGCGCACGACAGCGGGATGCCCACGCCGCGAAACATGCCGATGATATTCTTGTTCACATAGACGTTGCGACCGCGCGCGCGATAGCTCTGAAACGAATAGGGCGCCCCCATATTGGTGATCAACATCATGCTTTCGGCGATGTTGAAGCGCATGTGCACGCCAAAGGCGCCGATGGCGGACAGATCATCGACAGCCATAGCCTCGATCCGCCCGTCCGACGTCAGGGCGATTTTGGCCGAAACCTCGTGGTCACGCGAATGCATATCGGAGGAAAAGGACTCCAGCCGGTCTGCACAGAACTTGATCGGACGCTTCACGATGCGGCTGATCACCGCAACCGCCAGTTCCTCCGCATAGGTGTTGATCTTCATGCCAAAGCCGCCGCCGACATCCGGCGCGACAACGCGCACACTGCTCTCCGGCAGGCGCATGTGCTGGGCGAACACATCCTGCATCTGGAACGGCGATTGATGCGAATGATAGACGGTAAGCCGATCGGCGCCGGGATCGTAGTCGGCGACGATGCCGCGCGGCTCGAGCGTGAGGGCCGCCTGGCGATGAAACCGGAACTCGCCCTCGATCACACAATCGGCGCCGGCAAAGGCCCGATCGGGATCGCCGGTATTGATCACATGCTCGTAGGCAAGATTGTCGTCGAGTTCAGGATGAATGGAGGCCTGCCCCTCCTCGAGCGCCACACTCGGATCGACAACCGGCTCAAGAACATCCCACTCGACCTCGACAAGATCGAGCGCATCTTCGGCCATCGCCCGGGTTTCGGCGACGATCGCAACGACGGGCTGCCCTTGCCAATGCACCCGATCGACGGCCATCGGATACTGCGGCGGCGCCTTGTGCCCGACCCGATTTGCCGCAGCGCCCAGCAGGGGCAAACAATGATCCTTCAGATCCGCGCCGGTCATCACCGCGCGGACACCGGCAGCCTCCTGTGCCGCGCGACCATCGATCTTCAGAATCTTTGCATGAGCGTGCGGGCTGCGCAAAAACGCCAGATGCAGCATGCGAGGCAGAACGATGTCGCCAACGTAGCGACCCCTGCCCCGCAGGAGCCGCGTCAATCCCGGCCGCGCGACGCGCTCGCCTATCGTGACGCTGTCTCCGAGGCCACGCACCGGCATCATCGCGCCTCTCCGGCCTTCCGCGCATCCTTGGCAACAGCCTCGATCGCATTGACGATCGCCTGATACCCCGTGCAGCGGCAGAAGTTTCCCGAGATATAGTCGCGTATCCCGTCGCGCTCGGGATCGCCCTCGCGCACAAGGTAGTCGTAACCGGTTATCAGCATTCCCGGCGTGCAAAACCCGCATTGAGCAGCGTTATGGCGAAGGAACGCCGCCTGCAGCGGCTCCAATACGCCGCGATCGCTCAAGCCTTCTATGGTCTCCACCGATTTTCCGTCGACCTGGGCGGCGAGACAGAGACATCCCCTGATGACATCCCCGTCGACCATCACCGAGCACGCGCCACAGACACCGTGCTCGCACCCCAGATGCAGTCCGGTGAGCCCCATGTCCTCGCGCAGAAAATCTGCGAGGCTCTGACGCGCCTTAACCTCGCGCGTTACCGGCTCGCCGTTGATGACGACGGAGATCGAGACAGCCTCGCCCATGCAAGTGGCCCCATTTAAAGACATCAGTTACCTATCATAAGTTTACAATCTCAAGCAATAAAAACAATCATGCAAAGGAAATACATGTTTGTAATACCGATAACGCGCCTATAAGTCAGAAACTATGCACAACATGGCTTCACATAAATTAGCTAACTTATGTTGCTATTTTTGGTCTTGATGTGATACGCAAGGCGCCGCAACAGATTGCAGGAGTCACAGGTCATGCTGCGAAGCGGGGCTGAGTATCTCGAAGGAATTCGGGACGGCCGAAAGGTATATGTCGGTGCGGAGCTGGTTGAGGATGTCACCACGCACCCGGCTTTCAAAAACAGTGCGCGTTCGTTCGCCGGTCTCTTCGACTATAAGAAGCAGCCGGACGTGCTCGACGTCATGTCCTACGAAGAGGACGGAGAGCGCGTTTCGACGTGGTATCTGCTCGCCAGAAACAAGGACGACTTGCGCAAGCGTGCGGCAGCGCACAAGCAGATCGCCCGCCAGTCCTACGGGCTTCTCGGTCGCTCGCCCGACCACGTCGCGAGCTTCATCACCGGCCTGGCGATGATGCCCTCGCTGTTCGAGGGCAATCGGGCGGGATTCGGCGACAACCTGTTAAATTACCACAAGCACCTGCGCAAAAATGACCTTTTTGCCTCGTATGTGGTTATCAGCCCCCAGGGCGCGCGCAATCCCGCGCTGTACAATCGAACCGGAAAGAGCAGCCCGACGTTGCAGGTGACGCAGGAAACCGACGGAGGAATCGTGCTGAACGGCATCAAGATGCTGGGCACGGGCTCCGTCTTTTCCGACGTCATCTGGGTTGGAAACCTCCTCCCGCTGGCGCCGGACCAGAAACAGCAGGCAGTGACCTGCTCCGTTCCGGTGAATGCACCCGGGCTCTCGATCTGGACGCGCAAATCGAGCGAACTCCATGCGCTCGGTCCCATCGACAACCCGTTCTCCAGCCGTCTCGACGAGTCCGACGGCGTCGTCGTGTTCGAGAATGTCAAGGTTCCGTGGGAGCACGTCTTCCTTCTCGACGACGTCGGCATGTCGCGCGAGATGTATTTCAAGACCCCCTCGCATGTCATGGGCAATCATCAGGCGGTGGTGCGCTTTCTCGAAAAAATGCGCCTGATTCTCGGCTTTGCCTACAAGGCGGCGGAGCTGAACGATGTGCTTCAGGTTCCAGCCGTCCGCGAGACGCTGTCCAAACTTGCAGCATCCGAAGCAGGCCTGCGCGGGATGATCGCCGGCTCCATCGAGGATGCCGAAACCATCGATGGCGGCTATGTCCACGTCAATCGCCGCGAACTTTATGCCGCGCTCTTGTGGTGCACCAACAACTATCACACGCTCGCCGAAACGGTGCGCGAAATGCTGGGGGCCGGTCCTTTCCAGATGCCGGCCAACGCCAACTTCCTGACGGACCCGGACCTGCGAAGCAAGTTCGACGTCTACTGGGCCGGCTCGAACGGCAATGCCGTCGACAGGTTGAAATTCATGAAGATGGCATGGGACTATCTCGGCTCGGAGCTTGCCATGCGGCACAGCCAGTACGAGCGGTTCTATGCCGGCCCGCAGTTCGTCCACGCCTTCTACAACTTCGGCAGTTGCCCGTGGCAGGACTACAAAGAGCCCGTCGATGACATCATGGCCAGCATCGTCATTCCGGACGCCGCTGCCCGCGATACCGCAAAGGCTGGCTGATGCTCGGGGCGGCGCGTCAAGGCGCCGCCCCTTTCCTTCCGTTCGACACGAATCTGGGTTTCCCCGGCAGGATCGATGAAAGCGCCGAACTTCTCCTATACGAAGCCGCACACCGTTCAGGACGCGATCGAGATTCTCGCCCGCCACGAGGGGGCGGCAGTCCCCATGGCCGGGGGACAGAGTCTGCTTGCCGGCCTCAATATGCGCCTTTCGGCTCCCGATGTGATCGTCGATCTGACCGGTCTCGACGAACTGAAGGGCATTTCCCTGCACGACGACATCATCCGAATCGGCGCGCTGACGCGCCACGTCGACCTGTTGCGCTCGACGGAGGTCGCAGACGCCGCTCCTCTGATCGCCAAGGCGATCCGCCATGTCGCGCACATGGCCGTCCGAAACCGCGGCACGATCGGCGGCAGCGTCGCTTATGCCGATCCATCTGCCGAGCTTCCGGCCTGCATCGTGGCGCTGGGCGCAACGGTGCTGATTGCCGGCCCCGATGGCGAGCGGCGTCTGGCCGCCGAAAGCTTCTTCCACGGACTTTTCGAAACCGACCTCCAGGTCGGCGAGATCATCGCCGGTTTCGAAATTCCCCGCATCCGCGCCACCCAGCGCTGGGCCTTCACCGAACTGAGCCGACGGCGCGGCGACTTTGCCATGGCCGGGCTCGCCGCGCTTCTCGATATGTCGGGCGATATGGTCGCGGACGCGAGACTCGTTTATTTCGGCTGTACCGACTACCCGCGGCTGGCGGCGGACATGGCGGCTGCACTGCGCGGCAAAAGCCTTCCCCTGGCCGACAAGCAATGGATCCATGAGACCTTGCCCAAGGATGTGCAGCCCTCGCCTTCGGTCGGCATGCGACCGGACACCAAGCTGAAGCTCGCCATTGCGGTTACGGAGGACGTTCTGTCCGATCTCTCCCGACCTCGCGACGCCGGAGGTTAGCCGTGGCCTCGTTACCGAAAATCGGAATCGTCTTTACCGGCGGAACCATCGATTCCATCGGCCACGACCGCCTCGACCTCGCCTGGTACATCGAGGCCAATCAGAAGGTCAGCGGCAGCGAATTGCTGTCCCGTCTTCCAGAGCTGCGCAACATTGCCGAGGTGACGGAGATCCCGTTCAAACGCCTTCCCAGCCATGCTCTGGTCGACAGCGACTGGCTCGACCTGCTGGGTATCGTCCACAAAGCCCTCCTGGACGACGACCTCGACGGGCTGGTGGTCACCCACGGAACGAATACACTCGAAGAAACCGCGTATTTTCTCAATCTCACGCTGAAGACGGAAAAGCCCGTCGTTCTTGTGGGCGCCATGCGCCCCTCGTCGGCCATCAGCGCCGACGGCTATCTCAACATCGTCAACGCCGTCCGCACGGCAGCCAGCCCCGCGTCGCATGGGCTCGGCTGCCTGGTCACGATGAACGATACGATTTTCAGCGCGCGGGACGTGACCAAGAATTCCACCTACCGGGTCGAGGCTTTCCAGTCGCGCGACGTCGGCCCGCTCGGCTTCGCCGATGCCGATGGACAGGTCGTCTACTACCATCGGCCGATCAAACGGCACACGACCGCGACGCCGTTCCGGATGGACGGGCTGACAAGCCTGCCCCGCGTCGATGTCGTGCTGTCCTACGTCGGTGCCGACGGCGCTTTCATCGAGGCCGCCGTCAGGGCGGGCGCACAGGGCATCGTCAGCGCCGGCACAGGCGCCGGCCGCCCGACACCGGCGGAAGACGCGGCATTCGACCGGATGCGCGACGAAGCCGGCCTGATCATGTGCCTTTGCAGCCGGATCGGCTCCGGCCGTGCGGTGCGCAGCCCGTTCCTTCGCAAGCGCGGCTTTGTCGCCGGCGATAATCTGCAGCCATGGAAGGCGCGCGTCCTGCTCGCGCTGGCGCTGACGCAAACCCGTGATCCGGACGATATCCAGTCCATCTTCGACAATCACTAAGGTAAGGTTCAAGACCGCAACAGGAGTATGCCATGAAAGCCGACCTCGTCGTAAAAAACGGTCTCATCGTTACGCCGGAGAGCACCACACCGGGTGGCGTGGCGATCCTGAACGGAAAGATCGTCGCCGTCGGCGCCAGCGAAGCGCTGCCCGATGCGAAGGAGGTGATGGATGTCGGCGGACGCCACATCCTCCCCGGCCTCATCGATGCGCACGTGCATTTCCGCGACCCCGGCATGACCCATAAGGAAGATTTCGGCACCGGATCCACCGCCGCCGTCTGCGGCGGCATCACCACGGTGCTCGACATGCCGAACGTGATTCCCCCGACGGAGAATGCCCAGCGGGTTCGCGAGAAAAAGGAAATCGCCGAGTCGAAGGCGCTTTGCGACTTCGGCCTTTACGGCGTGGTGTATCAGACCAACGCCGACGACGTCATCCCGATGGCCGAAGCAGGCGTGATCGGTTACAAGATATTCTTCGGCGAGACCGTCGGAAACCTTCCCTATCCCGACGACGGCATGTGCTTCGAGGTGTTTCAGAACATCACCAAGAGCGGCCTGCGGCTGGCCGTCCATGCCGAGAACCGTCCGATCCAGCATTACTGGACGAACAAGATGAAGGAAGAGGGCAAAAGCGATCCCATCTATTGGGAGCAGACCCGCCCGGCGCTCTGCGAAGCCGAAGCCATCAACCACCTGATCTTCCTTGCACAGAACTTCAACACCAAGCTGCACGTCGTTCACACGACCACCAAGCAGGGCGCGTGGATGATCCGGGACGCCAAGGCGCGCGGCCAGGACGTAACCGGCGAAACCGGTCCGCACTACCTGCTGCGCGTGTCGTCCGATCTGGCCGAGGTCGGCCCGCTGCTGAAGATGAACCCGCCCGTGCGCAGCAAGGATCACCAGGACGTCCTTTGGGACGCGCTGCTGAACGGTTATCTCGACATGATCGCGACCGACCATTCTCCGCATACGCTGGAGGAGAAGGGCTGCGACGTTAACGGGAAAATGTTCAAGAACGCGATCTGGGACTGCATTTCCGGCTTCTGCGGCGTCGAGACCGGCGTTCCCCTGATGCTGAACGAGGTGAACAAGGGCCGCATGTCGCTCAATCACTACGTCAGGCTGGCGAGCGAGAACCCCGCAAAGATCTGGCAGATGTATCCCAAGAAGGGCGCCATCGCCGTCGGATCGGACGGCGACCTGACCATTGTGGACATGGACAAGGAGATGGTGGTCGATCCGCTCAAGCTCCACAGCAAGAACAATCCGACGCCCTGGGGCGGCTGGAAGCTGAAGGGCGTCCCGGTGGCGACGATCGTTCGCGGCCACGTCCAGATGCGCGACGGCGAGCCGGTCGGCAAGGTCATTGGAAAAATGCAGACGCCCCTCAAGACCTGATACGAATGAGGAGCGCTCCGGCATCCGCAGGCCGGAGTGCTTCTTTCTTTCCAGCCGGAAAAGATCATTTCTCCATGGATTTCGAACGGGCACGCAGCGATCTCGTCACCGATGGACGGCTTCGGGCGGCGATCAATCTCGGCAACCCGATTCTGGCGCAAGTCGATGGCGACACCCTCCGTGGCGTTACCGTGGAGCTCGCAGGCGAACTCGCTCGCCGCCTCGATGCCCCTCTCGACCTGGTGCGGTTTTCCTCCGCAAGGTACGTCGTCGAGAGCGTGCGGAAGGAGGCGCTCAACGTGGTGTTTCTTGCCATCGATCCGAAGCGGGCCAACGAACTGAGTTTCTCGTCCCCGTATGTCCTTCTGGAGGGCAACTATGTCGTTCGCAACAATGCGCCCGTTCGGACGAACGAAGACCTCGACCTGACGAGGTCCGCGATCGGCGCCGTCAGAGGCTCGGCCTACGATCTTCATCTCAGCGCCACGCTGAAGAGCGCGACAATCGTTCGCTACGCCACTCACGAGGATGCCGTCGCTGCCTTCAGAGACGGGCATTTGACGGCCGTCGCCGGCATCCGGCAGCCCATGACCGATCTCGCAAGCCGAGACCCGGGACTGAGACTGATCGAAACGCCCTTCATGACCATCAGACAGGCGATGGCCGTCCCGAAAGACAGGGATGCCGGCCTCGCCTATCTCGAGCTTTTTCTCGAACAGATGAGAAGCTCCGGCTTCATCGCCGATGCTCTCGAGCGGAGCGGCCAGGGCAAGGCAGCGACGATCCCGTGACCTGCTGCATCCGATAGCCCCCAACGCCGCCATGACAACGGTTCTCGTCACCGGCTCCAGCGGGTTTCTCGGCGGCGCCGTCGCGAGCCGGCTGGCGAAGCAAGGCATCCGAACCGTCGGGCTGGACCCGGTCCCGCTCAGCGGATCGACGGTCGAAACCATCGTCGACGATCTGGGCGACAGGCAGCGCATCGCCCGACATCTCACAGCCCATCGGATCACTCACGTCATTCATTGTGGCGGCATTTCCTCGCCGCGGCTTGCTTCCGCCGAAGCGATCATGGTGCAGAATGTCACGGCAAGTCTGAACCTTTTTCTCGCCTGCAGGGACGTCGGCGTCCCACGCTGCGTCTACGCGTCGTCCGTCGCCGTGCTCGGTGCGTTCGAGGGCGTCGCGACCGCGACAACGCCCCCCCGTCCGCGCAACCCTTACGCATTCTCCAAGGCGGCCGCGGAGCAGATGATTGGCGGCCTTCGCCACGACCGATCGACATCCTTCTGCATCCTGCGGTTCGCCGGCATTTATGGCCCCGGCCGCAGGACCGGCATTCTGCCGAACGACCTGGCCGCGGCGGCAGCCGGAGGCCGGCACGTCCGCATTGCCGCCGGCGGCGAGGCCTCATACATCTTCATCGATGACGCAGCACAGGCCGCGGTTTCGGCGTGCTTTGCCACCCATCTCACCGATCAACCCTATTACATCGCCCACCCCGAGCGGGTGTCCGCCGCCGACCTGGCGCAGGCGGTTCGCGCCGTCTCGCCGGCGTTCACGTTCGAGCTGCATCCCGATGAGAGCGCGGCCACGTTCGGCTCCCTCGACACGCTGCCGGCCCAACGCGATCTGCAATTCCAACCGCAGATCGACCATCGGAACGGCATCGACCTCGTCTATCACGCCATCGTCTCTTTGCTCGAAAGTGAGAACGGTCATGAGCGATAATGATGCCGCACTGAAGATTCTGGCCGTTGGAGCGGTTCACGCTTATCTTGATCTGCTGGCCGGCGAACCTGCCTCGCGCGCATACGCGTTCAAAGCCAGCTTCGCTCCGGCCGGCGCCGTAATGGCGCAGGTGCGCGACGGCTTTCAGGCCGATATCGTTATTTCGACCTCGGCGGCTCTGGACGAGCTTTCTCGCGACGGCTTTGTGACGGACGGTACGGCGATGCCGATCGGCCGAACCGAACTCGCGCTGGCCCAGCGTGCCGGCGCCCCGGTCCGCGCGATCGCCAGCACCGATGCCCTTCGCACTCTCCTTCTCGATGTACAATCGATCTACCTTCCCGACACGGCGCGCTCGACCGCCGGACAACATATGGCCCGGCTGTTTCATCGCTTAGGGATTCTCGAGGACATCGCTCCAAAGCTGAGGCAGTTCGCCAATGGCAGCCGGACCATGCATGCGCTTGCGGACAGCAGCGAGGGGTCGGCGATCGGCTTCACGCAGCGATCGGAGATCGTTGCCGTCAAAGCGCTTGTTGCAGGGCCAGCGTTACCGGCGGATTGTGCGCTGACCACCACTTATGCCGCAGCGCTCGGCGCAAGGTCGACCGCGCCACGGGCCGCGCAGCGCTTCATCGGCTGGATATGCGGGCCGGATACGGAATCTCTCCGGGCCAGCCTTGGATTTTCGGTCTGACGCGCGGCTTTCCGAGGCTTTTTCGGGCCGGTGAGCCACGCTGAAAGAAAGGGGGCGGAGCCTCAAAAAAAGCGGGCGCGTATGTCACAGGGGCCGATGCCGGCTCGTCATGATTGCGGGGAACCAACGAAAGGACATCGATCATGACTGCCAAACTCGATCCCTTCGCCGTCGCGCCTTCGCTGATGAAAAGCTGGATGGGAACATCGCTCGCCGTTGCTTCGAGCCTGGAACCGAGCCTCGTCCACCTCGTTGAAATCCGCGCCTCGCAGATCAACGGCTGCGCCAGCTGCATCAATATGCACGCCGCCAACGCCCGCGAAGGCGGCGAGACCGAGCAGCGCATCTACCTGCTGCCGGCCTGGCGCGAGGCGCCCTGCTATACCGAGCGCGAACGCGCAGCACTCGGCTGGACGGAGGTGCTGACGCGGCTGTCCGAACGCCCCGAGCGCAACGACGCCCATGAGACCCTGAAGACGCTGTTCACCGAGGAAGAACAGGTGAAACTCACACTGATGATCAACGTCATCAATGGCTGGAACCGTATCATGGTCGGTTTTGGACTGTTCGCCGATCCCGAAGCCGTGAAAGCCGCTCAGGCCAAGGTCGCGGCCTGATGGCTGAACCTCGGCCCGGCGATGCGGCGGAAAGCTTCGACCCGCTGCGGCCGAAGCTGATGCGCGTCGCCTATCGCATGCTGGGGTCCATGGCCGACGCCGAGGACATGGTGCAGGAGGCATTCATCCGCTGGATGAAGGCCGACCGCAGCGTGGTGCGCGCGCCGGAGGCATTTCTGCGGCGCACGATCACCCGGCTCTGCCTCGATCAGCTCAAATCGGCCCGACGGCAGCGCGAGACCTATATCGGCCCCTGGCTTCCCGATCCGGTTGTGGACGAGCAGGCAGAGGAGGACATGACCTTGCCGCTGATGCTGGCACTCGAACGCCTCTCACCGCTGGAGCGGGCAGCATTTCTGCTGCACGACGTATTCGGGCTGGATTTCGACGAGGTCGCCGATACCATCCAGCGCGATCCAGGAGCTTGCCGACAGCTTGCCGCCCGGGCACGCACCCATGTCCGCGAGGCGCGGCCACGCTTCCAGGTGGAACGGAAACGCGGTATCGAGATCGCGGAGGCTTTTTTCGCCGCCTCGCGTAGCGGCGATATGAAGGCGCTTGGTGCGATGCTGGCAGCCGACGTCAGTGTCCATGCCGACGGGGGCGGCAAGCGCTCGGCTGCCATGCAGCCTATCGTCGGCTTCGATGCCGTGATGAAGCTGCACAGGTTGCTCGCGACCTTTTTCCGCACCAACAGCTCGAAGCTCGTTCGCACCGGTTTTATCAACGGATTGCCGGGATTCGTCACCTCGGAGGCCGATGGCGAGATCCAGACCACCGCACTCGACATCGAGGGGGAAAAGATCACGGCAATCTACGTGGTGCGAAATCCGGACAAGCTGCGACATCTGCACTAGAAACTTTCCCGCTCACGGCTATCGAATGGTCGTTCATGTGTCACGCGGTCGCGCCAAGTTCAATCCGGCCCCACAAACCAAACAGCCACATCGGACGACCAACGTCTCCGAACAGCGACCGGCGGGAATGCGAGAATCGTCCGTACGACGCTTATAACTCGCGCTTCAGCACCTTGCCCGCCGGGCTCATGGGCAGGGAGGTCCGAAACACGATCTTCCGGGGGATCTTGTAGGGGGCAAGCCGCTCGCGGCAGAACGCAAGCAGTTGCTCGTCGTTCGTTTCGGCGGTGGGCGCGAGAACGACGAATGCGGCGGCAATCTCGCCCAGCAACGCGTCCGGCTCTCCCTTGACCGCCGAAGCAACGACGTCCGGGTGCTGCAGCAGGATGTTCTCGATCTCTACCGTCGCAATCTTGTGGCCACCCGATATGATCTGATCTCTCGTTCGGCCGACGATCGAATAATAGCCGTCGTCGCTCTGCCAGGCGAGGTCGCCGGTCTCAAACCATCCGTTCCTGATCGCCTGGCTCGTACGCTCTGCGTCTTTGTAGTATCCGGGGGTCAAACGCTCCGACGCGACGAACAGCGCGCCGGCCTCGCCGTTCTCCACCGGCCGCCCGGTCTCGTCCACAATCTTGACGCGGGCGCCATCGACCAGCCCGCCGGACAGTTTGGCGCCCAGGTCTGCTCGCCGCAGGTCGAACGAGAATATCGGGGTGCATTCCGATAGCGCATAATAGTCGAGCAATCGATGACCCAGAAACTCGTAAAAATCCTTCCGCGCCTGCTCCGGCACCGGAGCTCCCGATGCAGCGAAAAACCTCATGGAACGGGTATCGTACCGAACCCCTTTCTCGCGAACGATGTTTGCCATCATCGCGAACATCGTCGGTACGCCGACCATCATCGTCGCCCGGTGCTTTTCGATCTGCTCGAGAACCGTGGCTGGATGGAAGCGATCGAGCAACAGCACCGTCGCGCCCGCGGACAGCGGTGCGTAAGAGGCCGTGAACAATCCGAACGTGTAGGATAACGGCAGCGCACAGAGGCTGATGTCCTTCGGCGACATGCACCAA
>JBDHSY010000040.1:0-12542 GCA_039808405.1 Xanthobacteraceae bacterium | reverse complement strand
GGGCCTCCTGAGCTTTCGCAGGCTGCGTCATATTCGCTCCGCGTCCTCGACGCCTGATCTCGCTTGCGGCCGCGGCACGCGCACGCGAGTCTGTCAAAGCGCAGCGCGACACCGGGGCATGATGGCTGGTGCGAATCGCCTCACAGCCATGCTTTGACGGTATGTCAGGCAGCCAATCGATTGCAAGCCGCGCACCGACTGCGACAGGGGATGGAATGCGGCGGGCGAAAGCGTTTTCAAGCGAAGCGGAGACCGGCCACGCCGGGCCGCCCGGCGACGGCCGGTTCGCGTTAAGAAAACGCGTCAAAACAATAATCTGGAGCTCCGCTTCTGATCCCTATCAGAAGCGGAAAAGCTTTAGCGTCCGTCGGGGGTGCGCACGCCGGCCCAGCTATCGCGCACCTGATGGTAATGCACGCTCGGATCGTAAACCGTGGTCCTGAGGCCGAGCACCGCCGGCGACAGGCGGCCGATGGCGTTGAGCACATTGTAGGAGGCGACGACGCGGTCGTGCTGCGCGGTGACCAGCGCGACGCGGGCGTTGACCAGCGCCTGCTGCGCGTTGAGCACGTCGAGCGTGGTGCGCTGGCCGGCCCGGGCCTCCTCGCGCACGCCGTTGAGCGCGATCTCGGAGGCCGACACCTGAGCCTGCGCCGACGACACCTGCGCCCTGGCGGCAACCGCCTGGCCCCAGGCCTGCGTGATCGTAGCGCGGGCCTGGTCGCGCACCTGTTCGAGCGCGAGCCGCTGCTGGGCCAGCGTCTCCTTCGACTGCCGGATCAGCGAATACTCGGCGCCGCCCTGATAGACGGGAATGGACAGCTGCGCCGCCACGCCGGCGGAAAACTGACGCGGCGAGGTCAGCGTCGGCTCCCATGCCTGCTGCACGTTGGCCTGCAACGTGACGGTGGGAAACAGCGCGCCCTCGGCGACCTTCACCTGCAGGAAGCTGACGTCGATGCCGTACATCGCGGCGGTGACGTTGGGGTTTTCGGTCAGCCCGAGATTGACGGCCGAGGCCAGCGTCTTGGGCAGGAAGCGGTCCACCGGCGAGCCCGGCGCAAGCCCGGTCGGCTCGCTGCCGACGATGCGGCGGTAGTTGGCGCGCGTGGTGGTGAGCACGGATTCGGCGGCCAGCTGCTGGCTGCGCCCCGCGGCAAGCTGGGCTTCCGACTGGGCGACGTCGGTGCGGGTCACCTCGCCGACATTGAAGCGGTCGGTGGTCTGTCGCAGCGTCTCTTCCAGCACGCGGACGTTGCTGCGCTGGACTTCGACGATGGCGGCGTCGCGGAGATAATCCATGTAGATGGTGGCGGCGGCAAGCAGCACGCTCTGTTCCAGCACGCGCAGGCCCTCGCGCGCCGCAGACACCTGCCCTTCCGCGGCGCGGGTGCGGTTGGCGGTCTGGAAGCCGTTGAACAGCGTCTGGGTCACGGTGGCGCCGACCGAGCGCGGCGTGGTCAGGCCGTGAACCCGGCCGATCGGCGTGCCGGGGCCGCCGGACGTTGCGGACAGATCGGAATACTGCTCGCCGACGCTGGCGGTGATCGCCACCTTGGGGCGATAGCCGGACAGCGCCTGCGGCACGTTCTCGTCCACCGCGCGCACGCTGGCGCGCTGGGCATTGAGCTGCGGGTTGCTCTGATAGGCCCGAACCAGGGCGCCTTCGATCGTTTCGGCCGCGGCCATTCCGGGCATCGCCAAGCCGGCAAGCAAGCCTGCAAGCAAGCCCGTCGCTGCGCCCAGTGTCGTTATTCTCACACCAACCATCCCCGGCTTAATCGTGACGGTGCCACCATCCCGGCGTCAGCCGGTCACAACGCATATCCCCGCCCCCCGGCAGAGCACCAGACCGCCTGAATCACCTCAGCATATTCGCCGCCGTCGCGGCGCGGAACCCCAAAACCGGGTTCCGCTACAAACTGTAAACACATGGCGTATTGCCGCCACACCCCGGCGAGGCCGGCAGACGGCCGTCGGGCCGCGGTCAGAAGACGAATTCCGGCCGCCGTTCCAGGCCGGGAAGGACAGGCGCCGCGATGTTGAACAGCACGCGCTTGCCAAAATCGTCCTGCGTACGCGTCACCAGCATGGCCCGCGACGGCGGGGTGGTGACGAAGACGCCGGCAAGCCGTCCGCCCTCGCCGAGCTGGCGGTAGAGCGCCTCCGGCTCGACCTCGGTCGCTCCGTCGAAGACGATGACGTCGTAGGGTGCGGCGGCGGGAAAGCCGTCGGCAGCCGCCGCCTGCTCGACCCGCACATTGGCGATGCCGAGTTCCGCCAGCGTCGCCCTGGCCCGCGCCGCGAGCGCCGGATCGCTCTCGGTCGCCACCACCTCGGCGGCGACGGCGGCGGCAACGGCCGCCGCATAGCCGCTGGCGCAGCCGACCACCAGCACCTTGTCGGTCTCCCGCAAGTCGGCTGCCTGCAGCAGGCGGGCGATGACCACCGGCTTGACCAGGTAGCGCCCCGGCGCATCGGCAAGGGCGATGTCGAGATCGAGATAGGCGAGCGGACGCTGGCTCTGCGGCACGAACGCCTCGCGCGGCAACGACAGCATCGCCGCCTGAATGCGGGTATCGGTAACGTCGCTGGTGCGAATCTGGCCGTCCACCATGTGCTGGCGCGCGGCCGCGAAACTGGACATGAGTTTCCCTCCAACAGGCCGGGGGTGCGGCTCGGCCGCTGCCCGGCAAACAGGCCGGCACCGGCGGGTTTCACGTTCGCCGCGTCCCTCGGGCGGGCGCCGGAAACAACCGGAGTCGTGCCCCGCTTTTGGCCAAATTGAGCGCGAAGCGCCAGCCTTTTGTTGCAGCCCGCATCCGCCGCGGCTTGGCACCGTGCGAGCGTGTGCGGCAAGCGGTCCGGGGCGGCGCTGTTGCCTCAGGGGGCGGAGTTGTATATCCCTGCCGGCGCTAGGGCCGACGGGCTTTGGCATCGAGGCCACGTGGCGGAGTGGTTACGCAGCGGTCTGCAAAACCGTTTACACCAGTTCAATTCTGGTCGTGGCCTCCATACTACTGCATTGATTTCAATAGAGATTAGGATTTGGCGGGTTGAGCTTCAGGGCGGATTGCTACCCTATTTGCTACCGTTTCATTTTTGCCGCTTCTGAATGGCTGCCTTCAACGCCGCATCGACGGTAGCAGCGGCCTCCTCCGGCATGACGTGCTGATAGGTGTCCAGCGTGATGCCGATCCGCGAATGGCCCAGGCGCTCGCTCGCGACCTTAGGATGGACGCCGTTTGCCAGCATGTGCGTGGCGTGCGCGTGCCGCAGATCGTGAAACCGGATCGGAGGCAGCGAGGTCTTGGCAACCGCCCTCGGCCAGTTCTGCGATATCCAGATCGGTGTGACCATTGACCCGTCAGGGTGGCCGAGAATGAGGTCGTCGTCGGTCAACCTCTGGCCGAGCTTGAGAAGGTCCTGCACCCGCTGGAGGCGGTGGAGCCGCAACTCCTCCGCAACTGTCTCGGACAGGGCGACCGTGCGCCCTTACCGGATTCCGAGGACTTGAACGGGAGGCCGTCCTTGGTCTGCTCCAGGCTCTCGACAACGGACATTTGTTGATTGGCAAGATCGACGTTTCGCCAGCGCAGGGCGCCGCCGCCGATTGCCGCAAACGTGAGACTTAGCTGATCCCGCTCGACACAGCCTAGGCGGCCGAATAGTTCGCCTCAGCTTTCAGTAAAAAGCCCGGCGCAATGCCGGGCCTTTATGCAAATGGATCTTGCCGCTTACCACGCGTACCGGATCACACCCTTTCCGGCGTAGCTTGTCGTGGTGCTGGAGAACTCGCCCTCGAATGTGGCGGCGAGGGAGAGGCCGCTCTGCCAGCGGATCTCCGCCCCGGCGGAGACCAGCGCGGCGTCAGCCGCCTGCGCCGCGCCGTTGACGAGGAAGCCGGTGCCCGGCAGCGCCTGGAAGGTTGCGGCAAGTGCGCGCTCGCGGTCGAAGTTGTGCGCCCACGCGGCGCGGCCGCGCAGCGTCACCAGCGCGTCGTTGAGCACGGTCGTGCGGTCGAAGCGCAGCCCCAGTTCGCTGCGGGTGGCGGCCACGTTGCGGCTGGCATAGCCCAGCGCAAAACTGTCCGCCGCGCCGTTGCCCTGTTCAAGATAGGACGGCAGCCGGTAGCTGATCGTCTGCGCCGCCGCATAGGGTGTCACCCCGGCAAGCGCCGTCTCCATGCGCCAACCGGCCTCGACCCGGCCGGAGAGGACGTTGGCCTTGTAGGCCCCGCGCAGCCGCTCGCCGGTCAACGCCACGCGCTCGGTCGTCACGTCGTGCCAGCCATAGGCGAACGCGCCGGTGAGATAGCCGCCATGGCCGAAACCGTGGCGGGCGAACACGCCGGCCTGAAACAGATCGGAGCGGCCGGAGCCGAGCCCGTCCGACAGGGCGAACGCCGTGCCGCCGCCGCCCAGCGCGAAGCCGATGCGGGTATCGGGCGCAAGCGCATAGGCCGCCCCACCCATGCCGCCATAGACGCGGCTGGTCGCATCGTGGCTGCCGACCGCAGCGTTGCCATTGACCCGCGCCGTGCCGCCATAGGCCGCGCCGAACACCTGCCAGCGCTGCGCGAAAGGCGGCGCGGCGGGCGGGGCTTTGGTGACGAGCGATGCGGAGGCATCGCGGGCGCTCCCGTTGTCCGAACCTTCAGCCGCGTAGCTCATCGCCGGCGATGCAGGAGCCGAAGCGCCTGCTTGCCCGCCGACGAACGGATCGGTCATGGCGTTCAGAAAGTGCGACTGAGCCTCGAACGCGGCCTGCGGCGCGCCGGTCGCCGCCTCGCCCGCAGCCTGCGTCAACCCGCGCGCGGTGAGCGCGCCGAAGCTGAACGGAAGCCCGCCGGTCGAGTTGAAGAAGCCGGCCAGCGCTCTGGCGACATTCCGCTGATTGACTCTGAGCCCCTCCTGCTGGAACGACAGCGCCAGATCGAGGTACGCATTGTTGCCGTCATAGGCCAGCGCGCTCTTGAAGTTCGCCGGCAGGTTGGTGTTGACCGGACCCGAGAACGTGCCGCTGATGCCGCCGTCGGCGGTGAGGATGGTGTAACGCTTCTCGACATAGCCGCCAGGAGCGAACTGCGCGGCCATCGTCGCGCCGCCGAGGGTCGCCGTGCCGGTGACGTGGGTCAGGTCGCTGCTGGTCGGCGAGATCTCGACCAGGTAGGTCGAAGCTGCCGTCAGCGTCAGGTTGCCGGCCACCGTGAGCGCGCCGATCGAATTGCCCGGCGACAGCACGCCGCCATCGATGAACGTGTTGCCCACCGTACCTTCGCCGCCGAGCACCGCGCCCGCGTCCACTGTCGTCAGCGACGACGACGCGATGGAGCCGTTCACCAGAAGCGTGCCGCTCTTCACTGCCGTCGCGCCGGTATAGGCGTGGCTGCCCGTCAGGATGAGCGTGCCGCCGCCAAGCTTGTCGAGCCCGATGCCGGCTCCGGCGAGCGGCGCAGAAATCTCGGCGGTGATGCCGCCATCGACGTTGACGAAGCTTGCTGCGGCGTTTCCCTGCGAATCCCCCGTCATCGTCAGGGTATTGCCGGCAAGATGATAGCCGTCGGTCTTGAACTGTAGCCCTTCGAACGATAACCCGCCGGAGGTTGTCACCGTGCCGGCGGCGCCGGTGAACACGCCGACCTCGCCGCGCCAGCGATCGTTGATGCCGGCCTGTCCCGGAGCGCCGGTCCAATTGGTGTTTGTGGCATTCCAGGTGCCGGTGCCGCCGTCTACCGTGCCGTTGCCGACCTGGTCGGCGCCGTCCCAGAACTGCACCCGCTGGCCGCCCTGGTTGAGCAGCAGGTTGACCTGGTGCGGAATATCGGTGCTCACCGTCGTCCCGGCCGGGATTGCCGCAAACGCCCCGCTCACCATTCCGGCAACATCGAACAGCCGATAATAGCCCGATACCGCGCCCGGTGTCTGTAACGTGCCCCCGAGCGAGAGATTGCCGGTGACGACCACCAGGTCGTTGGAGGGGCCGCCGACCACGCCCGGCGCACCGAGTTCGAACACCGATGTCGAACCGGCATTGAGCGTCATGTCGCCGGCGACCGTCAGCGTGCCGGGGCTGAGTCCTGCCGACAGTATGCCGCCAGCGTTGACTGCGGTGTTGCCAACCGTGCCGGTGCCGCCCAGCGTACCACCGGCTTCCACCGTGGTCAGCGACGACGATGCGATCGAGCCGTTCACGAGCAGCCTGCCGGCGCTGACCGTGGTGGCGCCGGAGTAGCTGCTGTTACCCGCGAGGATCAGCGTTCCCGCGCCCAGCTTGGTCAGGCCGCCCGGGCCGCTGATACCCTGGGTGACCGTGAAGTTGTTGGCTGCGTTGTTAATATCCATGCCGCCGCCGAGGGCACCCAGGGATATGCTGCGTGAGGTTGAATTGAAGGCCGTTCCCGTCGCTCGCAGGGTGCCGCCGTTGAGAGTCACCCAGCCCGAAGCCGCGCCAAGATGGCCGTTGCTCGATACCGACAGGACGCCGCCGGAAATCGTCGTCCCTCCGGTATAGTAGTTGCTGCCGGACAGGGTCAGCGTGCCGGTGCCGACCTTGATCAATGATGCATTGGAGCCGGTCTCCCGAAGCTCGCCTGAGTAACTCGTCGACTGATTGTTGCCGCCGATGGTCAGTGATTGATTGTGTCCACTGAACTGAACCCGCCAACCTGTACCGCTCAGTGATCCCATGGACACGGCATGGTTGTCACCTGTGATCAGGATGCCACGGTCGCTGTTCAGATTGAATGCCGCCAGACCACCCGATGAACTATCCTTGAGATCGACCTGAGAAGAACCGGTCATGTTCAAGATGACATTCGCGTCCATCGACGCGGAGTTGTTCATGATCAGGCCGGCGTTATGCAGGTTGATGGTCTGGACCAAACCGGAATAGTTGACGATCCCGGCGCCATGCAATCCGTAGCCGGTATCCGCCGGACCAATGTTAAACGTAAAGGACGGAGCGCCAACCTCAAACACGAAGGCGCCAGCGTTGCTTCCTGCGGTCATTGACATCGTCATGTTCAAAGCCGCGGGACCGAACAGGAGCTCTGTGATTGTCGAATTGGGGACGGCGGCGGGGCTCCAGTTGGAGGCCGTATGGTAATCGCTGTCCGTGCCGCCGAGCCATACGGCCTGCGCCCTGGCTTCATCGGCGAACGGCAGTGGCACGACACCAGCGGCCATCGCGATGGCTCCAACTGGAAGCAGGCGAGCCAACGTCCCGGGCAGCGCCGTGTCGCTGCGCATCACCTTGCGCCATCGCGATAGCGGGAGTTTCTTTCGGTCAAGCCCCAACCGCGCGGAATTTCTGCTCGAAGGCCGCGTGATGTTACCCGACATCGTTTGCCCCATCCCCTTAATCTCTGGCCGAGATCAAAGCCATTAGCACGGCAGAAAGAGGGGGCGTGTACCCGTTTTTGATGTCACCTGAAAATATCTGCGGTTTGCGCCGGCCTCATAGGCGCTACCGCAGCGCGGGATAGCCACCCGAGGCTATTCCACGGGGATAAAAATGCTGAAGGAAAGCCTCTCTTTGTCTTGCAGATGACGCGGGATCGTATGAACTTCGAGCGCCGGCTTGATCCCGGGGGCGTAGCCGTTCGGGGTCAGCCAGCCGCTGCACAAGTCGTAACTCGCCACGACCTGCTCGAAATGCCCCTCATGCCTGATCGTCGCATAGCGTCCCGCATGCGTTTCGATCAGGTGGACTCCCTTGACGGCGAGTATACCGACGCGATCCGGATCGAGATTTCCGACCGTGACGCCGCAGTCATAGCGGACCTTGCCCGCCTCGGTGATACGAAAGTCGTCATGAAGCTGACCGATATACAAACCCGTTCGGGCAATATCGTCGGGCAGGTGTGACAGGAAGTCCTGCCAACACGCGCGAACATCGAAAACGCATCCGGTGTAACGCTTGGCGAGGAGCGTAAAGCTGTCCACGCTGCGGAGCCTGATGTCGCGTCCGCCCACCTGGGTGCTCAGATCGAAACCGTCCCTGTGTTGCTGCCTGTATTGCGCAGGCGACAGACCAAACCGCCGCTCGAATGCACGGGTGAAGGCTGGCCGGCTCTGGAAGCCAACCGCATGCGCGACAAGCGCGACAGGCTCGTCCGACCATTTCAAACGAAACGCCGCGTTATCCATCCGGATACGCCGCAGGAACGATGCCGGGGGTTCAGCGATCTCCTCGATGAACAGCCGATGAAAATGGTGAAGAGAAAGCCCGGTCTGGGCGGCCACATGAGCGATCGCGCAAGTCTGCCCGAGATTTCTTTCCATGAAGCGCAGCGATTTCGCGATGCGGAAATCCAAGCGTCGCGCCTCCCCCCTGACAGTTTCAGCAAAGCGAAACATATCGCAAGATGCAGGTTCCTCGCAGCTTTGCGAAGATCAGTGGTCGCCTCGTTCACTGGCCAGCTTGAGACAGCTCAAGCCTTCACGACCGGCAGAGCATGAATGGTGCGTCAATCGCACGCAGTTGGATCCGCTCGCCGCGGATCATGACGTGGGATCATCACTGTCGCCTCGCCTTCCCCGACCTCCGAAAGAATCTCTTGCAGCGTGTGGGGCTCTGGAACGGCGATGCCTTCAGAAACGACCTGAGCCGCCCACTCCCGGGCGGCCGAGATCGCATCCGCGATGGCCGCTTCCGATGTTTCGCCGCCGCCGTGCACGCCCGGAAGATCGGGGATACGGACACTCCAGACAACGCCCTTTCGCCGAGAATGCCGTGATCCCTTCCCTCCGCCCGCCCGAGGCCGGTTGACTTGGCGCCGCCATCCGATATGTTACGTTATAACATAACGTATTATATCGGAGCGATCAGATGATGCGTCTGCCTGTCACTGTGCTGTCGGGATTTCTCGGTGCGGGCAAAACCACCCTGCTCAACCATATCCTCCACAATCGCGATGACCTTCGCGTCGCGGTGATCGTCAACGACATGAGCGAGGTCAATATCGATGCCGCGCTGGTCCGCGACGGCGGCGCGCAACTCCGGCGCCAGGACGAGCGCCTCGTGGAAATGTCGAACGGCTGCATCTGCTGCACGTTGCGGGACGACCTTCTCAAGGAAGTCGCGGCGCTCGCCCGCGAAGGCCGGTTCGATTACCTGCTCATCGAGTCCACCGGCATTTCGGAGCCGATGCCGGTCGCCGCCACTTTCGCCTTCGAGGATGCCGAAGGCCATAGCCTCTCCGCGGTGGCGCGCCTCGACACCATGGTCACGGTGGTCGATGCCCGCAACTTCCCCAGGGATACCGGTTCGCGCGACCTGCTGGCCGATCGCGACCATGCCGCCGGCGATGGCGACGACCGCGGCGTCGCGGAGCTTCTGATCGATCAGATCGAGTTCGCCGACGTGATCGTCGTCAACAAGATCGATCTCGTCACCCACCTCGAGCGCGAATTTCTCACCCGCAGTCTGAAGCAACTCAACCCTGACGCCGATCTGATCTTCAGCGAGTTCGGCAAGATTCCGCTGGATCGCATCCTGAACACGAAAAAGTTCTCCTACGAACGCGCCAGCCGGTCGGCCGGGTGGCTGCAAGAACTCGAAGGTCGCCACCATGCGCCGGAAACCGAGGAATACGGCTTTCGCAGCTTCGTCTACCGCGCCAGACAGCCTTTTCATCCCGATCGCTTCCACCGCTTCATCACCGCCGACTGGCCGGGCGTGATCCGCGCCAAGGGTTTTTTCTGGCTGGCGTCGCGGATGGCGTTCGCCGGATCCCTGTCGCGCGCGGGCGCCATCGTCCGTCATGAGCCGGCCGGCATCTGGTGGGCGGCGACCGAGAAGCGCAACTGGCCGGCCGATCCGGAATGGCGCGCCGGGTGCTGCGCAACTGGGACCAGCGCTATGGCGACCGGCGGCAGGAGATCGTCATCATCGGCGGCCCCGACATGGATCAGGGCGCTCTCGCTGGCCAGCTCGATGCCTGCCTGCTGACGGAAGCGGAAATGGCGCTCGGACCGCGACGATGGGCCGGCCTGCGCGACCCGTTCCCCGGCTGGCGGCGAGGGGTGGCGGCGTGAGCCGCTCGCTGCTCCGCGAACTGTTCGACGCGGTGGCGCGCACGCCGGACTATCGCGCACCGGCCGGACGAGGCTTGCGCGAAGTCTCCGACGTGGAGATCGAGGCGGCACTCGCAGCCGCCGACCTCACGCCGTGCAGCGACGAGACATGCACCTGTGGCGGCAGCGTACGCCTGCCCTATCGCCCGCGCCGCCGCGAGGCGTGACGGACCGGCGCCACCCTCACACCCCGCCGGGATAGTTCGGCGCCTCGCGCGTGATGCGCACGTCGTGGACGTGACTTTCGCGCAGTCCCGCGCCGGTGATGCGCACGAACCGCGCCTTGTCGTGAAACTCGTCGATGGTTTTGGCCCCGACGTAGCCCATGGCGGCGCGCAAGCCGCCGGCCAGCTGGTGCAGCACGTTGCCGACCGGCCCCTTGTAAGGCACCTGCCCCTCGATGCCTTCCGGCACCAGCTTGAGCGTGTCCTTGATGTCCTGCTGGAAGTAGCGGTCGGCCGAACCGCGCGCCATCGCGCCGACCGAGCCCATGCCGCGATACGCCTTGTAGGAGCGGCCCTGCCACAGGAACACGTCACCCGGCGTCTCGTCGGTGCCGGCCAGCAGCGAGCCGACCATGGCGATGTCGGCGCCGGCCGCCAGCGCCTTGGCGAGGTCGCCCGAGAATTTGATGCCGCCGTCGGCGATCACCGGCACGTCGGCCTTTCGCGCCACCGACACCGCCTCCATGATCGCGGTGAGCTGCGGCACGCCGACGCCCGCGACGATGCGCGTGGTGCAGATCGAGCCCGGCCCGATGCCGACCTTGATGGCGTCGGCGCCGGCGTCGATCAGCGCCTGCGCGCCGTCGGCGGTGGCGACGTTGCCGGCAATCACCTGCACGGCGTTGGACAACCGCTTGATGCGGTTCACCGCGTCGAGCACGCGTTGCGAATGGCCATGCGCGGTGTCGACCACCACCACGTCCACGCCGGCATCGATCAGCCGCTCGGTACGCTCGAAGCCGCCGTCGCCGACCGTGGTCGCGGCGGCGACGCGCAGCCGGCCCTGCTCGTCCTTGCTGGCGAGCGGATAGGCCACGGTCTTTTCCATGTCCTTGACGGTGATGAGGCCGACGCAGCGGTACTGGTCGTCCACCACCAGAAGTTTCTCGATGCGGTACTTGTGCAGGAGGCGCTTGGCCTCGTCCTGGCTGACGCCCTCGCGCACCGTGACCAGGTTGTCCTTGGTCATCAGTTCCGACACCTTCTGGTTCGGGTCGGTGGCGAAACGGACGTCGCGGTTGGTGAGAATGCCGACCAGCTTGCCGGGCTTGCCGGGAGCCGCATTGGTCACCACCGGGATGCCGGAAAAGCCGTGGTCCTTCATCTGCGCCAGCGCGTCGGCGAGCTTCTCGTCGGGGCCGATGGTCAGCGGATTGACCACCATGCCGGACTCGAACTTCTTGACCTGCCGCACCTGCGCCGCCTGCCCCTCGGGATCGAAGTTGCGGTGGATGACGCCGATGCCGCCGGCCTGCGCCATGGCGATGGCCATGCGGGCCTCGGTCACGGTGTCCATCGCGGAGGCGATGATCGGAACGTTGAGCGCAATGGTGCGCGTCAGCCGCGAGCGGATATCGGCGTCGGAGGGCAGCACGTCGGACAGGCCGGGTTTGAGCAGAACGTCGTCGAAGGTGAACGCCTCAGCGAACTCGTGCCGTGCCTCGACCTGTGCCATTGCCAGCTCCGTTCTGCGCGGCACCGCCGCGCGCCATGTCCCACAGTCAAAAGCTCCCGAAATAGAATAAGCGATCCGCGACGCCGGGACGTATGGCATCGGGATCGAATCTTGGCCCATCGGGAGGGGTTGGCGCTGGTCGATAGCATGGCCCCGGCCCGTTTCAAAGGCTTTTGCTGCAATGCAGGGACGCTTATCCCGCCTTCTCGCGGCGTCCGGAGCGGCGGCGGGCGATGACCGCCGGAAGCGAGGGACGGGAGGCCTGGCGGCGTCCGAACCGGGTCGCGCTGGTCAGGTGCACGAGAACCAGGGCATGGGCCGGCGCGGCCAGCAACAGCGCCGGCTGCGGCAAGGTCAGCGCGTAATAGGCGCTGACGCCGGACAGCGCCATGTTGACCAGCGCGGAGATGCGCTGCCGGTCGATCCATAGCGCGAGCGGCGGGCAGAGAACGGCCAGGACATACATCATCATTGCGCCACCCCGGGCTGCCGCGACAGCCCATGGCTAGCGCATCGGGGCGGCGCTGCCGACCCCCTGTCAGCGGGGCGGATAGCCGGGCGGCGGGCCGTGGCGGCGGATCGCCTCCACCACCTCGCGGTGGCGGCGGTCCTCGCGCTTCATGTAGACGGCGACGATGGCATGCGCCGACGGCACCAGGAACAACACCGGGACCAGCAACCCGAGCAGCACGCACACCACGATCAGCGCCACGTTCAGGATCGCCGAAAACGGCTGACCGTTGAACAACAGGCCGACGGGCGGCAGCAGGGCGGCAAGGATAT
>JBDHSY010000039.1:0-12636 GCA_039808405.1 Xanthobacteraceae bacterium | reverse complement strand
GCGTCGAGACGGCAGCCGACTGGCCGGGTTTCGGGCCGCAGAAGAACCGCGCGCTTGCGCTCGCCGCGACCGACTGGGTGTTGTCGCTCGATGCCGACGAGTGGCTCGATGCCGATGCGGTGGCGGAGGTGCGCCAGGCCATCGGGCGAGGGGAGGCCGAGGCTTACGAGTTGCCGCGGCGCTCGCGCTTTTGCGGCCGCGTGGTGAGGCATTGCGGCTGGTCGCCCGATTATGTGTGCCGGCTGTTCCGCCGCGGCAGGGCGCGTTTCTCCGACGATCTCGTCCACGAGCGGCTGATCGTCGACGGACCGGTCAAGCGCCTCAAGCGGCCGATCGACCACGACTCCATCGAGTCGTGGGCCGATGCCGAGGACAAGATCGCGCGCTATGCGCAGGCTGCTGCGCAACAGATGGCGGCGCGCGGCCGCCACGGATCGCGCCTCGGTGCGTTGCTCCATGGCTGGGGCGCATTCGTCAAAACGCTGGTGCTGCGTGCCGGTGTCCTCGACGGTGCCACGGGCTGGCAGGTCGCCGAATACAACCGCCGCTACGTGGCCGCGAAATGGCGGCGGCTCGCCGAGCTGACGCGCGCGGCGAAGCTGTAGCGCGATTTAGAACGTCACCACGCCGCGGATCGACTGGCCCTTGCGCATCAGGTCGAACGCCGTGTTGATTTCGGCGAGCGGCATGACGTGGGTGATCATCGGGTCGATCTCGATCTTGCCCTGCATGTACCAGTCGACGATCTTCGGCACGTCGGTGCGGCCGCGCGCGCCGCCGAAGGCGGTGCCCTTCCAGGTGCGCCCGGTCACGAGCTGGAACGGCCGCGTCGCGATCTCGGCACCGGCCGGCGCCACCCCGATGATGATCGACTGGCCCCAGCCGCGATGGCAGGCTTCCAGCGCCTGGCGCATCACGGTGACGTTGCCGGTGCAATCGAACGTGTAGTCGGCGCCGCCGATCTGGTCGGCCGGCGTCTTGGTCATGTCGACCAGGTAGGGCACGAGGTCCTTGCCGACGTCGGTCGGGTTGACGAAATGCGTCATGCCGAAGCGTTCGCCCCACGCCTTGCGGTCGTTGTTGAGGTCGACGCCGATGATCATGTCGGCGCCGGCCAGCCGCAGTCCTTGCAGGACGTTGAGGCCGATGCCCCCTAACCCGAATACGATGGCCTTGGCGCCGGGCTCGACCCTGGCGGTGTTGATCACCGCGCCGATCCCGGTTGTGACGCCGCAGCCGATGTAGCACACCTTGTCGAACGGCGCGTCCTCGCGGATCTTTGCAACCGCGATCTCCGGCAGCACCGTGTAGTTGGCGAAGGTCGACGTGCCCATGTAGTGATGGATCGGCTGGCCGTCGAGCGAGAAGCGCGAGGTGCCGTCCGGCATCAGGCCCTGGCCTTGCGTGGCGCGGATCGCGGTGCACAGGTTGGTCTTGCGCGACAGGCAGGAGGGGCACTGCCGGCATTCCGGCGTGTAAAGCGGAATGACGTGGTCGCCCTTCTTCACGCTGGTGACGCCGGGGCCGATATCGACCACCACGCCGGCACCCTCGTGGCCGAGGATCGCCGGAAACAGCCCCTCCGGGTCGGCGCCCGACAGCGTGAACTCGTCGGTGTGGCAGACGCCGGTGGCCTTGATCTCGACCAGCACCTCGCCTGTCTTCGGGCCGTCGAGCTGGACCGTGGTGATGTCGAGGGGCTGGCCTGCGGCAACGGCAACGGCGGCGCGAACGTCCATCATCTCTCCTAACGTGGTCTCGGTCTGCGCTGGCGGCAGGTGCGCCTGCGTAAAATGCTCGTTGCCGCATAGCATATGTTCAGGCAACCAGACCAGCAAATGGATCGCCGTTTCGACCAGCTTGCGGCCCGTGCCGCGCCCGCCGTGTTCGTCGTGCTGTGGAGCACGGGATTTGTCGCGACCAAATACGCGCTCGAGGGCGCCGAGCCGCTGACCTACCTCGCCGCCCGCATGATGCTGGTGGTGGTGCTGGTGGGCATCATCGTCGTGCTGACCCGGCCGAAATGGCCGAGCGCGGCCGGCATCTGGCACAGCGCCGTCGCCGGTCTTCTGGTCCACGGCTTCTATCTCGGGGGCGTCTCGATTGCGATTTTTCACTCCGTTCCGGTCGGGCTGTCGGCGCTCATTCCGGGCTTGCAGCCGATCCTGACCTCGACCATCGCCAACCGCTGGCTCGGCGAACGGGTGACGCCGTTGCAATGGCTGGGGCTGGGGCTTGGCCTGTCGGGCGTCTTTCTCATCCTGCACGGCCGGCCGATGACCGGCGAGGTGGGGTGGGGATGGTTCGCCACCGCCGTGGCGCTGGTCAGCATCACGCTCGGCGCGCTCTACCAGAAGCGCTACTGCGCCACCATCGACTGGCGCAGCGGCAACCTCGTGCAATACGTGGTCGTGGCCGCGTTCTTCAGCCTCGGTTCGTGGCTGTTCGAGACCGGCACCATCAACTGGACCTTCGAGTTCGTCGCCGCGCTGTTCTGGCTCGCGGTGGTGCTGTCGATCGGCTCGATCGGTGTGCTGTACTGGCTGATCCGGCGGCAGGCGTCGACACAGGTGGCGAGCCTTTTCTATCTCGTGCCGGCGGTGACGGCGCTGATGGCCTACGTCCTGTTCGACGAACGGCTGGACATGCTCGCGATCCTCGGCATCGTGGTGTGCGCGGCCGCCGTGCTGCTCGTCAACAGGACCGCGCGGCGCTAGCGCTTCGTCGCCGGTCATGAAAAAGGGCGCCGGCGGCGCCCTTTTTCGTTTTCGCGCTCCGTTCCGCTCAGGGCTGCGCCACGATGCGGAAATAAGGTTTTGGCGACTTCCAGCCGTTCGGGAATTTCTTGCGGGCCTCGTCCTCCGGAACGGCGGCGGAGAAGAACACGTCCTCGCCCGGCTTCCAGTCCGACGGGGTCGAGACGCCGTGCTTGGCGGTGAGCTGCAGCGAGTCGATCGCGCGCAGGATCTCCTGCCAGTTGCGCCCGGTGCTCATCGGATAGACGAACACCAGCTTGATCTTCTTGTCCGGGCCGATCACGAACACGTTGCGCACCGTGGCGTTGTCGGCCGGCGTGCGTGCGTTGACGTCGCCGGCGGTATCGGCCGGCAGCATGCCGTAGAGCTTCGACACCTTGAAATCGGTGTCGCCGATCATCGGATAGTTGGGAGCCGCGCCCTGCGTCTCCTGGATGTCCTTGGCCCAGAGGTGGTGCTTGTCCACCGGATCGACGCTGACGCCGATCAGCTTGACGCCGCGCTTGTCGAATTCGGGCTTGAGCCGGGCGACGGCGCCAAGCTCGGTGGTGCAGACCGGAGTGAAATCCTTCGGGTGCGAGAAGAACAGCGCCCAGCTGTCGCCGAGCCAGTCGTAAAAGCGGATGCGGCCTTCGGTGGTTTCGGCCTCGAAATCCGGCGCGGTCGCGCCAATCTGCAGCGTCATGTCAGCCTCTCGCTTGCCTCAAGTTGCGATGATGGTCTCGTTATAGGAAGCGATCCGGGCAAACGGAACGGGTCGAAAAAAAGGATAATATTGTCCCCCTGGCGCCGTTTGCGGCAGCACGACGTTCTCCGTGGCCGGCCTGAGGCAATACGGACATGTTACCGCGGTTTCATCCGAATGCCCCGACATTGCCCTTGATGCGCCCAACCGCCGCCCGCAGCGCCTGCGATGACCGTTGAACCGCGAGGGCGCTGCCGGCAACCAAGCTGGCAGATCCCGAAAAGAAGCGATCGCGGTATCGTTTTCTTAACCCTCGGTTTACGCCGGCGTGGAATCGCTGGCGGACCGCGCCAAGAGCCAAGAGAGATGAGTGAAGCGATGTCTGCCGCTGCAAACGTGTCCGTTCCTCCCGTCGATGCCATCGATATTCTCGCCATCGCCGACGGCGCTGGCTGCGCCCGCGCGCTGGCGCTGGTGCGCGACGGGGTGATCACCGGGGAGGGGCCGACCACCCGCGGGCGGGTGCATTTCTCGCGCTCGCTCGATGCCGACGACGCGGCGTGGTGCGAGCGCGTGCTGCTGGCCGCCGCGCTCGCCGAACAGCCGGTGAGCCGCGCCGAGGCGGAGGCGCTGTTCGCGCTCGGCGGCGCCGCCGCCGAGCGCCGCGACGACGGCCGCTTCGACGAACTGTTGGCCAGGGCCATCGTCCACTATGCCGCGGCGGCCTCGGGGCTGCCGGTGCCGCCGCGCAGCGTGGCGCTGTCGCCGGAGACGCCGATCGAGAGCTGGGCGCCGACGCAGGCGGTTGGCGTCAATGTCGAGGTGCTGGAGTGGATCGCGAGCCAGATGCGCGGCAAGCGGCGCGCCAGCCCGATTTTCGCAACGCTGGCCGCCACCCTGATCGGGGCGGCGACGCTGCCGCTGGTGCAGTCGCTGCCCGGCCTGATCGATCTCGGGATGTGACGGGCGCCGCCGGCGGCGGCGTTCGGGCTTATTCAGCTTTCCGATAAATCTGGCCCCTGCGGGGGCCATTTTTATGGGCCGCGCCGGAGCTTCGGTCTTCCGCGCCGACGCGATTGCGGCTATGCCAGCAGGCATACCCCCTTCGCATAGCCTTCAGCAGACCAGCAAAAAGCCGATGTTCAAACGAATCCTGATTGCCAATCGCGGCGAGATTGCCTGCCGGGTCATCAAGACCGCCCGCCGCATGGGAATCGCGACCGTCGCCGTCTATTCCGAGGCGGACCGCAATGCGCTTCACGTCGCGATGGCCGACGAGGCGGTGCCGATCGGCCCGCCGCCGGCGGCCGAGAGCTATCTGGTGATGGAGCGGATCATCGAGGCGTGCCGCCAGACCGGCGCCGAGGCGGTGCATCCCGGCTACGGCTTTTTGTCCGAGCGAGAGGCGTTTCCGCGGGCGCTGGCCGAGGCCGGCATCGTGTTCATCGGCCCCAATCCGGGTGCCATCGCCGCGATGGGCGACAAGATCGAATCCAAGAAGGCGGCGGCCAAGGCCAAGGTCTCGACCGTGCCGGGCCACCTCGGCGTCATCGAGGACGACAAGCAGGCCGTCAAGATCGCCGACGAGATCGGCTACCCGGTGATGATCAAGGCCTCCGCCGGCGGCGGCGGCAAGGGCATGCGCATCGCCCACAGCGCCTCGGAAGTCGCCGAAGGGTTCAAGCTGGCCCGCGCCGAGGCCAAGTCGTCGTTCGGCGACGATCGCGTGTTCATCGAGAAGTTCATCGTCGATCCGCGCCATATCGAGATCCAGGTGCTCGGCGACAAGCATGGCAACGTGATCTATCTCGGCGAGCGCGAATGCTCGATCCAGCGCCGCAACCAGAAGGTGATCGAGGAGGCGCCCTCGCCGCTGCTGGACGAGGCGACCCGGCGCAAGATGGGCGAGCAGGCGGTGGCGCTCGCCAAGGCGGTGAACTACGATTCCGCCGGCACGGTCGAGTTCGTCGCCGGGCAGGACAAGAGCTTCTACTTTCTGGAGATGAACACGCGGCTCCAGGTCGAGCACCCGGTGACGGAGCTCGTCACCGGCATCGATCTGGTCGAGCAGATGATCCGCGTCGCCGCCGGCGAAAAGCTGACGATTGCGCAGAGCGACGTCACGCTGACCGGGTGGGCGGTGGAATCCCGCGTCTATGCCGAGGATCCGTTCCGCAACTTCCTTCCTTCCATCGGCCGGCTGGTCAAGTACCGCCCGCCGGCGGAGACGACCAGCGGCGGCGTCACCGTGCGCAACGACACCGGCGTCACCGAGGGTGGCGAGATTTCGCTGTATTACGACCCGATGATCGCCAAGCTGATCACGCACGCGCCCTCGCGCTCGGCGGCGATCGACGCCCACGCCCATGCGCTCGACGATTTTTACGTCGATGGCATCCGCCACAACATTCCGTTCCTCTCGGCGCTGATGGATCATCCGCGCTGGCGCGAGGGGCGGCTGTCGACCGGCTTCATCGCCGAGGAGTTTCCGAAGGGCTTTGCCGTGCGCGCGCCGGAAGGCGATATCGCCCGCCGCATCGCTGCCGTCGGCGCGGCGATCGATCATGTGCAGGGCGAGCGCAAGCGGCGGATTTCCGGCCAGATGGACGGCCGGCCGGTCGCGCGCGAACGGCGGCGCGCGGTGTGGCTCGGCCGGACCGAGGTCGCGCTGGAGATCGCCCGCGACGCGGAGGGCATCGCGGTGAGCTTCGTCATGCCGGACGGCACGCTTGCGCCTGAGCGGCACCTGGTCTCGGCGTGGAAGCCGGGCGATCCGGTGTGGCACGGCACGGTGGACGGCACCGCCATCGCCGTTCAGGTGCGCCCGATCGCCAACGGTTTCCGGCTCTCCCATCGCGGCATCGAGGTGCCAGTCTACGTCTATACCGAGACCGAGGCGGCGGCCGCGCGGCTGATGCCGGAACAGGCCGTATCCGACACCGGCAAGAAGCTGTTGTGCCCGATGCCGGGTCTTGTCATCTCCATCGACGTCGCGGAGGGACAGGAAGTCAAGGCCGGCGAAACGCTGGCGGTGATCGAGGCGATGAAGATGCAGAACGTGCTGCGCGCCGAGCGCGACGGCACGGTCAAGGCGGTTCATGCAAAACCCGGCGCGACGCTCGCGGTGGATGCGCTGATCCTCGAATTTGCGTAGAGCATGATCCCGAAAAGTGGGAACCGGTTTTCGGACAAGATCATGCTCGACCAAAAAGATGATCGCCGAATCTGCGTCAACACAGTCCGGTCCGACTTAAGGTGAGCGCGATGGAGACCCTCGCGCGCCATCTCGTGATCCGGGGCCGCGTGCAGGGTGTCGGCTATCGCGCGTGGGTCGCCGGCGAAGCGCGCGCGCTCGGACTTGAAGGGTGGGTGCGCAACCGCCGCGACGGCAGCGTCGAGGCGGTGCTGGCCGGGCCGGACGCCGTGGTTGCAGACCTGGTGATGCGCTGCCGGCGCGGGCCGGTTGCGGCGCGCGTCGATGCGATCGACGAGGCCGCGGCCAGCGCCGATCTGTTGCGCCTGCGCGGCCGCGAGCGCTTTGCGGTGCTGTCGACGATTTAGCTACGGCCCGTCGCCGGCCTCTCCAAAGACCTCGCCGAACGTCTGCCGCAGGGCGGCGTCGACCTCGTCCATGGTCACCGGCAGGCCGAGATCGACCAGGCTGGTGACGCCGTAGCGCGCCTCAGTGACGCCGCACGGCACGATGCCGGAAAAATGCGCGAGCTCCGGTTCGACGTTGAGCGCCACCCCGTGGAACGACACCCAGCGCCTGAGCCGGACGCCGATCGCCGCGATCTTGTCCTCATGGCCCGGTCCCTTGTCGGGGCGCGCCACCCAGACGCCGACGCGATCCTCGCGCCGCTCGCCGCGCACGTTGAAGACGGCAAGGGTGCGGATCAGCCATTCCTCGAGGCCGGCGACATAGCGCCGGACGTCCGGCCCGCGCCGCTTGAGATCGAGCATGACGTAGGCAACGCGCTGGCCGGGGCCGTGATAGGTGACCTGGCCGCCGCGGCCGCTGGCGAACACCGGAAACCGCGCATCGAGCAGGTCGCCGGCGCGCCCGCTGGTGCCGGACGTGTAGAGCGGCGGATGCTCGAGCAGCCACACCAGTTCGGGCGCATCGCCATCGGCGATGGCGGCGGCGCGCGCCTCCATTGCCGCGACGGCATCCGGGTAGGCGACCGGCGCGGTGGCGATACGCCATTCCACGGGCGCGCTGCCGGGCGGCGTTGCAAGCCTCAAGTCGAGTTCGGCGCGGCTGTTTACCATTCGCTAACCATGGCTGTGCTGATCTGACAGGTATCAGCCTATCTGTGTCCGGGAGCGACCGTGCCGACCCTCGATAAGGTTTCCGTCGATCTGATGGTGGTGCTCGGCACCACCTCGATGCCGGTGCATCAGGTGATGCGGCTCAGCCGGGGCGCGATCATCGAACTCGATAGCACCGAGCAGGACGAGGTCAAGGTGCTGGCCAACAGCCTGCCGGTGGCCAGCGGCGTGGTGGTGGTCAACCGCAACCGGATCGCGGTCGAGGTCAAGCGCATGCTGCCGCGCTCGCCCGACGGAAGATAACCGTAAAACCTCTCAAGCGGCCTTGTGGCGTTCCTGCCGATTTGTTACATGGGCGCCGTCGCCCTGTCGGCCTGCGCCGCAGGGAGGTCGCGCTCGTGGCGGAATTGGTAGACGCGCTGCCTTGAGGTGGCAGTGGGTAACACCGTGGAGGTTCGAGTCCTCTCGAGCGCACCAGCCTAAACTTCCGATATTTCCCCGATTGAGTGCGCCTTGTTAATGCGCCTTGGCCGCGGCGTGCAGGCCGGCGGCGTTGATGGGCGCGCTGCCCGGCAGCAGTTTCGGAGCGGCGGCAGCGGGCGCCGCTGTCGCGGCCGGATGGGCCGGCGGGCGTCGTCGGGGCTTCACTGACTGTCCCGCGAGATGCCTGATCCGGCCGGTCGCAAAGGCGCCTGCCTCGGGGGCCTGGATCGCGAATAGGTCGAGCGCAGGCACCGGGAACCCGAGGGTGTTGGCGACCGGATAGGCTTTTGCGCGCGGCCATTCGGCTGCCGCGGGGCGCCCCACGGGTCCGGCGCCATAGCCGGAGACATGACCGGAAACCTGGCCGCCCGAACCGTAGCTGTCGGCACGGGTCGCCTCCGGTGCCGGCAGTCTGGCCTCGGCCGTGAACACGAAATGCGGCGGGGCCGGCCACCGGGTCCGTGCCGCCACCTGCGGTGCCGGCGGATGCAGCCGCCATTGCCACGGCTCGCTCGGCGTCGCCGGATGCCGGCTGTCGGCCGGGATCACATGGACGATGCGATAGCCGCGTGCCTTCAGTTCGCGCAGGATCGTCGGCAGCGCCTCCACGGTGCGGGCCTGGATGTCGTGCAGCAGCAAAATGCCCTTGCCCTTGGCGGCGAGCCGCGACAGCGCCAGCGCCGCGACCTGCGACGAGGAGATGTGCCGCCAGTCGTCGGCCGGGAAATCGGCGCTCCAGGTCATGATGCCCTGCGAGGCCAGATAGTCCTCGACCGCGCCGGCGCGTTTGAGGCCGGGAATGCGGAAGAACGGGGCGAGGCGCGCGGGATCGCCGAGCGCGGCCTTGACCGCCTGGATGCCGTCGTCGATCTCGCGTTTGGCCTGGTCGGGCGCCATGCTGTTGAAGTTCAGCGGATGGTTCTCGCTGTGGGTAGCGACGGTGTGCCCCTCGTCGTAAACCCGCCGCACGCCGGCCGGAAACTGCCGCGCCATTCGGCCGACCAGGAAGAACGTCGCCTTGACGCAGTCGGCGGCGAGAATGTCGAGCACCTTGTTGCTGTGGCGCGGCAGCGGCCCGTCGTCGAACGTCAGCACCACTTCGCCCGGCCGCAGCGGCAGCGTTTCCTCGTACTGCATGGTGCCGATGCGCGGGTGCGCCGCCGGATCGACCACCAGCGTGCGCGAGGTGCCGAGCGCGTCGGGGTTGCCGGGGCAGCTCGCGGCGCGGGCCGGCAAAGCGCTGCCGGCGAACGCCACGGCGCAAGCGGCGAAAAGCGTGGCCGCCCAGTTCGGCAAATTCGGCGCCCCACGCAAGCCAGTGCCCTGCATCGTCGATCGGTCCCGGTTCAATGCGCGGACAATAGTCATGGCGGCATGAACGCCGTGTTAATCATGCGGCGCCGGCAAGGCAGGCTCGGGCCGGTGCCCGGCGACCTTGCCGTCCGCGGCGACGATGTGCACCAGCCGGTAGCCGTTGCTGCGCAGATGGCGCAGGAACGCCGGCATCATGGCGATGGTGCGTGGCTGGATGTCGTGGAACAGGATGATGCCGCGCCGCGCGCGGGCAAGCCGCTCGGTGACCAGCCTCAGGGTCTGGTCCGGCGTCATCGGCTCCCAGTCGCTGGCCCAAAAGTCCGCGCCGAACACCGCGACATGACGCGATTGCAGGTCCTGCAACAGCGCAGGGGTCGACGCGAAATACGGAAAGCGGAAGAACGGCGCGGCGCGCGTCGCTGTGCCGGCAAGGGCGGCCTCCGTCGCGGCGATGCCGTGCCGGATGTTGTCGCGCGCGGCGCCGAACGGCATCGTGGCGAGGTTGGGATGCGACCAGGAGTGATGGCCGACGGTATGGCCCTCGGCCGCGATGCGGCGCACCAGGGCAGGGTGCGCCTTGGCATTGCGGCCGACCACGAAGAACGTGGCGCGCGCGCATTCGGCGGCGAGGAGGTCGAGCAGGCGCGATGTCAACGGCGGCAGCGGTCCGTCGTCGAATGTCAGCACCACCTCCTTGTCGGCGAGCGGCAGGGTGTCGGGAAAGCTCTTGAGGCCGACGCGGGGCGTCGCCTGCGGGTTCACCGTGACGACGCGCGAGGTGCCGAGCGCGCCGGCGTGGGGGCAGGGCGCGGCGAGCGCAAAGGTGCTTGCCGCGAGAACCATCAGCGCGGCAAGGCAGGCGGGTCGAAGCACGGTCATGCGAAAGGCGGAATCGGGTTATCCTGCCGGCACGCTGGCGCCCCCGGCGCCATCGGCGGCAACCTGAGTGCCATGCCGGCGCGGGCTTGGCTAGTGGGCTTGGCTGGTGGCTTGGCTATCGAAATCGTGGGCTGCCGCCGGCACGAGGCGGCACAGGCGACCGTGCCCGAAACTGACGCGTGAGGACCCTAAAGCCATGCTGTTCGTTCCGTCCAAGGTCCTCGGCTTTGTCCTGCTGCCCTCGAACGCGGCGGCGCTGTTGTGCCTCGCCGGCGTCGTGCTGCTCGTTGTCGGGCGGCGACGGGCCGCCACCCGGGTCGCCGGTCCCTGGATCGCCGGAGCCGGCGTCGCGGCGCTGGTCGTGTTCGGCTTCTCGCCTGCCGGCAACGTGCTGCTGCTGACGCTGTCCGAACGCTTTCCGGCGTGGCAGGCGGAGGGGCCGCCGCCGCACGGCATCATCGTGCTGGGGGGCGCGATCGATCCCGACGTCTCGGCGAAGCGCGGAACCGTCGCCTTCGGCGCGTCGGCCGGGCGGATCGTCGCCATGCTCGATCTGGCGCGGCGGTTTCCCCAGGCGAAGATCGTGTTCAGCGGCGGCAACGCCAATCTCATGACCCCGGGCGCGCCCGAGGCGGAGTTCGCCGGCCGGCTGCTGCGGGAGTTCGGCGTCGATGCGCGCCGCGTGACGCTGGAGAGCCGCTCGCGCACCACCGACGAAAATGCCCGCTTCAGCCGCGACCTGCTGGCGCCAAAAGCCGGCGAGCGCTGGCTGCTGGTGACCTCGGCGTTCCACATGCCGCGGGCGGTCGGCGCCTTTCGCGCGGCCGGTTTTGCCGTCGAGGCCTATCCGGTCGACTGGCGCACGCGCGGCTGGGCGGACGCCGTGTGGCCGTTCCGCAGGCTGAGCCTCGGCCTTGCGCGCAGCGACGCCGCCGTCCACGAATGGATCGGCCTCGTGGCCTATTGGCTGACCGGGCGCAGCAGTTCCCTGCTGCCGGGGCCGCAGGCGCGCCTGCCCGGCCTCGGGGGATTTCGCTTAGCAGTCCTGCATAGCGGCTATGATGCTGAAATAGCAGGGAAATCATTCATTTCTGAGGTCCTTTTTCGCTGGTCAGGAGGGCGCCTGCCGTGCTAAAAGATCGCAGCTTGGCGGGTGGACCCGGGTGGACCGGTGTGCAGGCGCAGCCCACGTCCGAGACCCGCAATCCGGCAGAGTTGTTCGTGAGGAGATGGCATTGAAGCACAAGTACGACGTTGGAGAGGTTGTTTATTTCACCGCGAGCAACGTGGCGCGCCCCGCCGCGACCGGAACCTACGAGGTGGTGAGGCTCTTGCCGAGCGACGGCGACGACTGCCAGTATCGGATCAAAAGCTCGACGGAGGCGTTCGAGCGCGTGGCCAAGGAGAGCCAGCTCGTTACTCCCTGAAGCCGCGACGTCCCGCCATAGTTACCGACGCAGCCTCGGGGAAAGGCGCGCATGAATCTGGCCTGGACCGCATGGTTGGACGAGGCGTGGCGCGCACCGGCCTTTCCGGTGTGGGTGACGCTTGTCGTCGCCGGTTTCGCCGTGCTCGTTCTGCTCGTGGCGCTGATGCGGGCCGAGCATTCGGCCGCCGGCGCCACGCTGGCGGTCATCGCGCTGCTGGCCATCCTCGTCGCCGCGGTCACGGTGCTGCGCGACGGCCGTGAGGGCGACGGTCATGGCCCGACGGCAGCGGTTGCGCCACGGCCGGCCGCGACCGCCTTGCCGGCACTGGCCTGTCTCGACGAACTGGCCGGCGACACCGTGCAGGCCGCCTGCGAGACCGCGCTGTTCGGCGCGCCCGATCATGCCGCCGCGGCGGTCTCCTATGTGGCGGCGCAGATCGACAAGCTGGCGGAGCGGACGGGCGCGACGGCGACGGCGGAGACGAGGGCGCTGCGCAACGCGTTGCAACGCGACCGCTATGGCCTCGCCGCCCATGTGCTTGCCACGCGCGATGGCTGCACGCCGTCGGCCTGTGCGGCGTTCGGGATGCTGGCCGACAACAGCCGGATCGTCGCCAACATGAATGCACGGGCCTACGAGGCGCTGATCGGCCGCCATATGCTGACCTGGCCGTCGGTCGCCACGGCGTCGTCGGCAGCTGAAGGGGGTGCGGCGGCTGCTGCTGCGGCGGCGGCGACGGCTGGGCTGCCGCCTTCGGTGCCGACCGGCCGGCCGACCACCATCGACTTTCCCACCTCCGACTCCATTCCGCCGATCA
>JBDHSY010000038.1:0-13145 GCA_039808405.1 Xanthobacteraceae bacterium | reverse complement strand
GTGTCCGGATAGGCGACCTCGAAGGTGCCGGTCTTGCGGCCGACCGTCATCTTCTCCTTCCGGGTCCACACCGTCTGGGCGAGATATTCGAGGTTGACCTGGTGGCAGATGCCGGTGCCCGGCGGCACCACGGAGAAGTTGGTGAAGGCGCCCTTGCCCCACTTGAGGAACTCGTAGCGCTCGCGGTTCTGCTTGTATTCCTCGCTGACGTTCTTGGCGAAGGCGGTGTTGCTGCCGAAGAAATTGACGATCACCGAGTGGTCGATGACCAGATCGACCGGCACCAGCGGATTGATCTTGGCCGGCTCTCCACCCAGCATCTCCATCGCGTTACGCATGGCGGCGAGATCGACCACGGCCGGCACGCCGGTAAAGTCCTGCATCAGCACACGGGCCGGACGGAAGGCAATCTCGTGCTCGAAGGTCCGCTTCTTCAGCCACTTCGCCACCGCCAGGATATCGTCCCTGGTCACCGAGCGGCCGTCTTCGTTGCGCAGCAGGTTCTCCAAGAGCACCTTCATCGAATAGGGCAGCCGCGAAATGCCTTTCAGGCCGTTCTTTTCCGCCGTGGGCAGGCTGTAGTAGACGTAGGTCTTGGCGCCGACCTTGAGGGTCTTGCGGCACTTGAAGCTGTCGATGGAGGTCATTGCAGGCAATCCCGGTTCGAAAGTGAGCATCCGGCGAGAGGTATCATCGTGCGCGTCGCGGCGCGCCGCGACGGACGGCAAGCGGGGCGGCAGCGTCAGGCCGCAGTCTATAGAATGTTTCCAGGCGCGCCGCCACACGACAATGGTGCAGCGCAGTCAGCTATTGTAGGCAGGGCCTGTGTCGGCCATCCCACAGCGTTCGGCAAGGGGCGAAACCATCGTGAATGCCAGGGAGTTGCGGCTGACGGGCACGGACTTGCGCTGCGTGCGCGGCGGCCGCGAGGTGTTTTGCGGACTCGATTTCGCCGTCCACGCCGGCACCGCATTGGCGATCACCGGCCGCAACGGCGCCGGCAAGACCTCGCTGCTGCGGCTGATCGCCGGGCTGTTGCCGGCGGCGGACGGAGAGGTGGCGCTGCATGGCGGCGAGGACGACCTGACGCTGGCCGAACAGGCGCACTATCTGGGCCACCGCGACGCCCTCAAGCCGGCCCTGACCGTTATGGAAAACCTGTTGTTTTTCCGCGACTTTCCCGGCGGGACAGTGAGCGATCCGGGGGCTGCGCTGGACGCGGTGGGGCTGAATGCCATCGCCCACCTGCCGGCCGCGTATCTGTCGGCCGGCCAGCGGCGGCGGCTGTCGATCGCGCGTCTTCTGGTGCTGCGCCGGCCGCTGTGGCTGCTCGACGAGCCGACGGCCGCGCTCGATACCGCGGGCCAGGCCGCGTTCGCCGGGCTGATGGCGCGCCACCTCGGCGATGGCGGCCTGATCGTCGCCGCGACCCACGGCCCGCTCGGCATTCCGGCCACCACCCTGCACATCGGCCCCGCCATCGAGGCCGTGGCGTGAGCGCGCTCGCAGCACTGCTGCGACGGGACATCCGCGTCGCGCTGCGCGTCGGCGGCGGGGCGCTGATCGGCATGCTGTTCTTCCTCACCGTGGTGGTGCTGATGCCGTTCGCGCTCGGCCCCGACCTGGCGCTGCTCCGGCGGCTCGGCCCGGCCATCCTGTGGCTCGGCGCGATGCTGGCGAGCCTGTTGACGCTCGACCGGCTGTTTCTCGCCGACAGCGAGGACGGCTCGCTCGACCTGCTGGTGATGAGCCGGACGCCGCTGGAACTGACCTGCGCCACCAAGGCGGTCGCGCACTGGCTCACCGCCGGCGTGCCGCTGATCGTCGTCACGCCGGCGCTCGGGCTGTTGCTCAACCTTGACCTGCTCGCCACCGCCGCGGTGGCGCTGACGCTGATGGCCGGCACGCCGGCCCTGACCTTCACCGGGATGATCGGCGCCGCGCTGGCCGTCACGCTGCACCGCGGCGGGCTGCTGCTCGCGGTGATCGTGGTGCCGCTGTCGATCCCGGTCTTGATCTTCGGCGTCGCCGCCTCGACGGCCGCCATCACCGGGCCACTGTCGTTCGGCACGCCGTTCTCGATTCTGTGCGCGCTGTCGCTTGCCAGCTTCGTCATCGGCCCGTTCGCCGCCGCCGCCTGCCTGCGGCAACGGATGGATTGACAATGCAGCGGCTGCGTCGATCAATCCGCCCCATCCATCGCGCCGCCGCGCGCTAGCCCTCTGCCGCCAGGATCGCCATGGCCGTTATCGACCTCGCCAACCCCACCCGCTTCCTCAAGCTCGTCGAGCGCGTGCTGCCGTGGCTTGCGCTGGCGACGGCGGCGACGCTGGCCATCGGCCTGCAGCAGTCGCTGGCCGCGCCCGACGACTACCAGCAGGGTGCGACCGTCAAGATCATGTTCATCCATGTGCCCAACGCGTGGCTGGCGATGTTCGTATGGGGGGTGATGAGCCTGTCCGCGCTCGGCACGCTGGTGTGGCGGCACCCGCTGGCCGACGTCTCGGCGCAGGCGGCGGCGACGCTGGGCGCGGCCTTCACCTTTCTCGCGCTGGTCACCGGCTCGCTGTGGGGCCGGCCGATGTGGGGCACCTACTGGGAATGGGATGCCCGCATGACCTCGGTGCTGGTGCTGTTCGTGATGTATCTCGGCCTGATCGCGCTGTGGCGCGCGGTCGAGGATCCGGCACGCGCGGCGCGCGCGGCGGCGATCCTGACGCTGGTCGGCGCCATCAACCTGCCGATCATCAAATTCTCGGTGGACTGGTGGAACACGCTGCATCAGCCGGCGTCGGTGCTGCGCGCCGGCGGGCCGGCGCTCGACAAGGCGTTTCTGATCCCGCTCTTGACCATGGGGCTGGCGTTCTCGCTGTTGTTCGTCACGCTGCATCTCGCCGCCATGCGCAACGAGATTCTCCGCCGCCGCATCCGCTCCCTGCGGATGATGCAGGCGGCGCAGGGAGCGGCGTGATGTTCGGCCCCTACGCCTCCTTCATCGTCGGCTCCTACGCCGTCGTTGCCGGCGTGATCGGCGCGCTGATCGTCTGGATCGCGTGGGATCACCGGCGCCAGACCGCAACATTGCGTGAACTGGAGGCCAGCGGCGTGACGCGCCGCTCCGCGCGTGGCAAAACCGCCGCGCCATGACCGCCGACACCGACCTGCGCCCGCCGCGGCGCCGCCGCTCCTTCTGGGTGGCGCTGCCGCTGATCGCCTTCGCCGTGCTTGCGGGCCTGTTCTGGTTCCGGCTCGGCTCCGGCGATCCCTCGCGCATTCCCTCGGCGCTGATCGGACGCGAGGTGCCGCAGACCGCGCTGCCGGCGCTCGACGGCCTTGTCGCCGACGGCGCCCCCGTGCCCGGCCTCGACCCGAGCGCCTTCAAGGGCAAGGTCAGCCTAGTCAACGTCTGGGCCTCGTGGTGCGTGCCCTGCCACGCCGAGGCGCCGCTGCTGGTGCAACTCGCCGAAGACCGGGAGTTGCAGATGGTCGGCATCAACTACAAGGACGCCGCCGACAACGCGCGGCGTTTCCTCGGCCGCTACGGCAACCCGTTCGGCGTCGTCGGCGTCGACGACAACGGCCGCGCCTCGATCGAGTGGGGCGTCTACGGCGTGCCCGAAACCTTCGTGATCGGTCGCGACGGTACCATCGTCGCAAAGCTGGTCGGCGGCATCACGCCCGAGAACATCGAGACGGTGCTGAGGCCGGCGATCGCCAAGGCTCGCGCCAAGGCGCTCACCAAGGCCCGTGCGACCGGCTCGTGAGCGCCCCCGCAAGTAAAAAATAGTCGTGCCGTTCAGGTCGCGTTCATGAGACGGCCATGGCCTCGCCACGAATGGGCCTGTAGCCTGTCGGCCTTCATGATCCGTCCTTTGGAGGGACAATTTATGCAACGGTTCTTTCTTGCTCCCCTGACCGCATCAGTGCTCGCGCTCGGCCTTCTGGCCGCGCCGGCGATGGCGCAATCGACGCAGACCGCGCCGGCCGCCAAGACGGCGCCCGCCCCCAACAAGATGGCGCCGTCGCCGAAGATGATGGCGCCGGCGGCGAAAAACACCCTGATCGACCTCAACTCGGCCAGCGCCGAGGAGCTCGAGGCGCTGCCCGGCATCGGCAAGGCCTATTCGGCGGCGATCATCAAGAACCGCCCGTACAAGGGCAAGGACGACCTGGTGCACAAGAAGGTGGTGCCGCAGAAGACCTATGACGGCATCAAGGACAAGGTCATCGCCCGGCAGAAAAGCTGACGGCCGCGACGGTCCCCTCCCTTTATCCCTCCCCCGCTTGCGGGGGAGGGAAGGGTGGGGGGAGGGAAGGGTGGGGGCGCGTTTCGCGATTGATCAGCGGCATCTGCGCGATGGCGAAGATCATGGTCAGCGGCACGAAGCCGAACAGCTTGAAGGCAACCCAGAAATCGGTGGTCTGGGTGCGCCAGACGATTTCGTTCAGCACCGCCATCGCCACGAAGAACACCGCCCAGCGCAGCGTCAGCTTGCGCCAGCCGGCCACTGTTAAGTCGAACACCTGATCGAACAGAATGGCGATGAACGATCGCCCCATCAGCAGCCCGCCGCCGAGCGCCGCGGCGAACAGCGCGTAGATGATGGTCGGCTTCATCTTGATGAACGTTTCGTCGTGCAGGTAGAGCGTCAGCGCGCCGAACACCATCACCACTAGAGCCGTCACCAGCGCCATCACCGGGACGTGCCGCGTCACCGCGTAGGACGCCGCGACCGCCACGACCACCGCTGCCATGAACACCGCGGTGGCCACGAACAGGCCGAACTTCGCGTTGGCGAGGAAGAAAACCAGCAGCGGCCCCAGCTCGGTCGCGAGCTTGAACAAAGGATGCGGCGCGGATTTTCCGGTCGGCGTCGTCATGCCTCGATCCCTGCTTCGATCCCTGCGATGGCGCGGGCAAAGTCGCGCGCGGCGAACGGGGCGAGATCGTCGATGCCCTCGCCGACGCCGATGAAATGCACCGGCAGTTTGTGCTTCTCGGCCAGCGCGACCAGGATGCCGCCGCGCGCGGTGCCGTCGAGTTTTGTCATGACGAGGCCGGTGACGCCGGCGGTCTTGCTGAAGGCTTCGACCTGCGAGAGCGCGTTCTGCCCGACGGTGGCGTCGAGCACCAAGAGCACCGCGTGCGGCGCCTCCGCGTCGGCCTTTTTGATGACCCGCACCACCTTGTGCAGTTCGTCCATCAGTTCGGCCTTGTTCTGCAATCGCCCGGCGGTGTCGATCAAAAGCACGTCGGCACCCGCCGCCCTGGCGGCATCCATCGCCTCGAACACCACGCCGGCGGCGTCCGCGCCCTGCGCGCGGGCGACGACCTCGCAAGCCGTGCGCTCGCCCCAGATTTTCAGTTGCTCGATTGCGGCGGCGCGAAACGTGTCGCCGGCCGCCAGCACCACCTTGCGGCCCTCGGCGGCAAACTTTGCGGCCAGCTTGCCGATGGTGGTGGTCTTGCCCGAGCCGTTGACGCCGATCATCAAAATCACGAACGGCTTTTTCGCCGCGTCGAGGACGAGCGGCCGCGCCACCGGCGCCAGCACCTTCTCGACCTCGGTGGCGACCACCGCCTTGACCTCGTCGGAGGAGATCGCCTTGTCGTAGCGCCCCTCGCCGATGGCCTCGGTAATGCGCACCGCCACCTCGGTGCCGAGATCGGCGCGCAGCAGCACGTCCTCGATGTCGTCGAGCATGGCACGGTCGAGCTTGCGCCTGACCACGAGGTCGGCGACCGCCGTGCCGAGCGAGGCCGAGGTGCGCTTCAGCCCGCCGGACAGCCGCCGCCACCAGCTCTGTTTCGGTTCCGTATTGCTGTCACTCATGAGGTCAGTGTGTTAGCGGTTTCGGCACACAAACGAAAGTCGCCCCACAAAGCGATCTCATGGACACCCCCCAACCTTCCGCTGAGGAGATGCTGGCCCGCGTGCTGCATCGCGACGGCCTGATGCTGGTGATCGACAAGCCGCCCGGCATCGCCGTGCATCGCGGCCCCAAGGGCGGCCCCAATCTCGAAGCCTCGTTCGACGCGCTGCGGTTCGGCCTGCCGCGCCCGCCGGTGCTGGCGCATCGGCTCGACCGCGACACCTCCGGCTGCCTGGTGCTCGGCCGCCACCGCAAGGCAACGGCGACGCTCGGGCTGCTGTTCAAGCATGGCAAGATCGCAAAAACCTATTGGGCGGTGGTCGAGGGCGGCCCCGACGAGACCGAAGGAACCGTCGACATCCCGCTCGGCCGCCTCAATGCCGAACGCGGCTGGTGGCAGAAGCCCGACCCCGAGGGCGCGCCGTCGCAGACGCGCTGGCGCGTGGAGGGACGCGGCGACGGACTGACGTGGCTGGCCTTGGAACCGCTGACCGGCCGCACCCATCAATTGCGCGTGCATTGCGCGGCGATGGGCTGGCCGATCGTCGGCGACACCATCTATGGCACGCAGGCAGGCCTGCGCCGCCTGCGCAACGAACCATATGTCCCGCGCTTCGGCGAACCGTCGCTGCATCTGCATGCGCGCGCCATCGCCATCCCGCTGTCAAAGAGCAAGCCGCCGGTGCATGTGGTGGCGCCGGTGCCGCCGCATATGCGCGAGCGGCTGACGGCGTGCGGCTGGACCGGCGAGCCCTCAGGCGACGAGCCGGACACCGTCGTGGTGGCGAATAGCGAGCGGCACGACTGAACCGGGCGCGTGACCCTCGACCCGAACCGGCAGAAAGTGCTCGGTGCGGCCGATTCGGGTGCTTTCGATCAACACGGCGCGCGTTGCGCCCACTTCCCGCTCGAGCCGCCGCCGCAAGGCCGCCTCGCCCGCCTCGCGCAGGCGCTTCGCCCGCTCGCGGATGACGGCGCCCGCCACCTGCGGCATGCGCGCCGCCGGCGTGCCCGGCCGCGGCGAATAGGGAAAGACGTGCAGCAGCGTCAGGTCGCACGCGGCGACGAGGTCGAGCGAGCGGGAAAACATCGCCTCGCTCTCGGTCGGGAAGCCGGCGATGATGTCGGCGCCGAACACGATGTCGGGCCGCAGCCGCTTGACCTGCGCGCAGAAGGCGATGGCATCGTGACGCAGATGCCGGCGCTTCATGCGCTTGAGAACGAGATCGTCGCCGGCCTGCAACGACAGGTGCAGATGCGGCATCAGCCGCGCCTCGCCGGCGATGACGTCGAGCAGATCGGGATCGACTTCGATGGAATCGATCGACGACAGCCGCAGCCGGCGCAGCTCCGGCACCTCGCGCAAAATCCGTTTCGCAAGCTGCCCGAGCGTCGGCCGGTCCGGCAGGTCGGCGCCAAAACTGGTCAGATCGACGCCGGTCAGCACGATCTCGGCATGGCCCGCCGCGACCAGCCGGCGCACGTCGTCGACGACGGCCGCGACCGGCAGCGAGCGCGAATTGCCGCGCCCGTAAGGGATGATGCAAAAGGTGCAGCGATGGTCGCAGCCGTTCTGCACCTGCACGAAGGCGCGCGGCAGCCCGGCCTGAGCGCCGCCGGCGGGCCGCGGCGCCATCGCCCGCACCGCCATGATGTCGGCGACGGCGATTTTTTCGGTGCTCCCGGCTTCGAACGCCGCACGCGCCGCGCGCCACGCTTCCCCGTGCAGCTTGTCGTCGTTGCCCACGATGCGATCGACCTCGGCCATGGCGGCAAACATCGTTGGCTGGGTCTGCGCCGCGCAGCCGGTGACGACGATGCGCGCGTCCGGCCGCTCGCGCTTGAGGCGGCGGATGGTCTGGCGCGCCTGCGCCACCGCCTCGCCCGTCACCGCGCAGGTGTTGACGACCACCGCATCCTGCAAACCCGCGCCGGTCGCCTCATTGCGGATGATGTCGGCTTCGCAGGCATTGAGGCGGCAGCCGAAGGTGACGACATCGACGCTCATGGTTCAGGCGACGTCGGCGAACAGCGCCGGATCGAAGCGGCTTTCGTATTCGAACGTCGCCGGGCCGGTCATCAGCACATGGTCGTCGCGCTCGCGCCACTCGATGTCGAGATCGCCGCCGGGCAGGCTCATCCTCACCTTGCGGTTCGCGCGCCTGAGCCGCGCCGCCGCCACCGCCGTGGCGCAGGCCGCCGAACCGCAGGCGCGCGTCAGCCCGGCGCCGCGCTCCCATGTCCGCATGGCGATGTGGTCGCGGTCGACGATATGCGCCAGCGTGATGTTGGCGCGTTCGGGAAAAATCGGGTGGTTCTCCAAAAGCGGGCCGAAGCGGGCGAGATCGTAGGCCGCGATGTCCTCGACCCAGAAGATCGCGTGCGGGTTGCCCATGCTGACCACCGACGGCGAATGCAAAACCGGCGCATCGATCGGGCCGATCTGCAATTCGATGGCACGGGTATCGCGAAACTCTTCCGCCAGCGGAATGTCGCGCCAGTCGAAGCGCGGCGGCCCCATGTCCACGGTGTAGAGGTCGGGCGCCGGCCCGCGCCGGCAGGCGATCAGGCCGGCGGCGGTCTCGAAGGTCAGCGCGGTGTCGGTTGCCGCGAACGTCTGCCGCGCCACGCAGCGCATGCCGTTGCCGCAGGCGCCGGCCTCGGAGCCGTCGTTGTTGTAGATGCGGATAAAGGCGGCGGTGCCGGGCGTGCGCGGCCGATGCAGCACCATGAGCTGGTCGTAGGGCAGGGCTTGCGCAATCGCCCGCGCCTCCGCCGGCGACACCGTCGCCGCCGCCTCGCGCAGGTCGACGACGACGATCTCGTTGCCGATGCCGTTCATCTTGGCGAAGGGGTGGCCCGCGAGTGCGCTCATGGATATCCTCAATCGCGCCTTATATGGGGACTACCGCCCTGTTGGCCAGCGCGACGCGCAAGGCGCGGGCATGGTAGGGCAAGGGGCGGCCTTGCGGGATTTCGAGGGTGGAGAGCGTTTGCATGAGTCGGTCCCGTCATCGTTTACCCTATCGCTTGTCTTGGCTGGTCGTGGCCGCGGCGCTGGCCCTGTCGGGCGCCGGCCCCGCAGGAGCGCAGGCGCAGCAGCCCGAGCCCTCCGCCCCGGCACCCCAGGCTCCATCCGCCCCGCCGCCGGCTGAAGCCCCGGCGAGCCCTCCGGCGGCCGCCCCTGTGCCCGCTGCGCCGGCGCAGACCGCACCCGCGCCCGAACCCAAACCCGCGCCGACGGCGCCGGCGGCCGAGGACAAGGCCGCCGCCGATCCGTTCGGCGAGGAGGTGACGCTCGAACCCCGGACCGTGGTGACGCTGACCGGCAACGCCACCTGGGAAACCGCGTTCGAGACGCTGACCGGCTCGTTCAAGAAGCTGGCGGCGGCGCTCGCCAAGCAGAACATCGCACCGAGCGGGCCGTTCATCGTGGTCTACACCGCGACCGACGACGCCGGCTTCACCTACTTCACCGAGATCCCGGTCGACAGCGAGCCCAAAGGTGAGCTCAAGGGGCTGCCGGACGGCATCGCCCTCGGCAAGTCGCCGGAGGGCAGGATGCTGAAATTCGTCCACCGCGGTTCCTACGACAACATGGACAACACCTACGAGGCGATCACCAACCACCTCGACGCGCGCAAGCTCGAGGCCAAGGACATGTTCATCGAGGAGTACGTCACCGACCCGCTGAAAACCGCCGAGGACAAGCTGGTGATCAACGTGCTGGTGCCGCTGAAATAGCCGTCCCCGCCGAGTTTTCTTGACTCTCAAGCGTTGCGCGGCATAAACAGCGCCCTAATTCTCGGAAAGACGTTCTTTTCGACCCGCCGCCCGGCCCTTGGAGACCGGAGGTCAACGCCCGACAGCGCTGTGCGCCCTCGGGCGCAAACGTGTTTGGAATCAATGGCCTGACCGGCATCCCGCCGGCGGCGCGATGAGGCGAAACCCTTGTTCGACAACCTGTCGGAAAAGTTGGGGGGCATTCTCGACCGGCTGACGCGGCGCGGCGCGCTGACCGAGGCCGACGTCGACGCCGCCATGCGCGAGGTGCGCCGGGCGCTGCTGGAGGCCGACGTCGCCCTCGACGTGGTGCGCGCCTTCACCGACAAGGTGCGCGAGCAGGCGATCGGCGCCACGGTCATCAAATCGGTGACGCCGGGCCAGATGGTGGTCAAGATCGTCCACGATCAGCTGATCGCCACCCTTGGCGCCGAGGGCCAGACCATCGACCTCAACGCGGTGCCGCCGGTGCCGATCATGATGGTCGGCCTGCAAGGCTCCGGCAAGACCACCACCACCGCCAAGCTGGCGCGCCGCCTCACCGACCGCGACAAGCGCAAGGTGCTGATGGCCTCGCTCGACGTGCGCCGCCCGGCGGCGATGGAGCAGCTCGCCGTGCTCGGCCGCGACGTCGGCGTCGATACGCTGCCGATCGTGGCCGGCCAGATGCCGCCGCAGATCGCCCGCCGCGCGCTGGAGGCCGGGCGCCTCGGCGGCTACGACGTGGTGCTGCTGGACACCGCCGGCCGCACCACGCTCGATGACGAGATGATGGCGGAGGCGGCCAGCGTGAAGGACGTGGCCCAGCCGCACGAGGTGCTGCTGGTCGCCGACAGCCTCACCGGTCAGGACGCCGTCAACCTCGCCCGTGCCTTCGACCAGCGCGTGGGCCTCACCGGCATCGTGCTGACCCGCGTCGATGGCGACGGTCGCGGCGGCGCCGCATTGTCGATGCGCGCCGTCACCGGCAAGCCGATCAAGCTGATCGGCACCGGCGAAAAGACCGACGCGCTGGAGGATTTCCATCCCGACCGCATCGCCGGCCGCATTCTCGGCATGGGCGACGTGGTGTCGCTGGTCGAGAAGGCCGCCGCCAATATCGACGCCGAACAGGCCGCGCGCGTTGCCGAGAAGATGCGCAAAGGCGCCTTCGACCTGTCCGACATGCGCGAGCAGCTTTTGCAGATGCAGTCGATGGGCGGCATCGGCGGCCTGATGGGCATGATGCCCGGCGTCAACAAGATCAAGAACCAGATCGCCGCCGCCAACATCGACGACCGGCTGCTGAAGCGTCAGGTCGCCATCATCGATTCGATGACGCGGCAGGAGCGCCGCCACCCCGACATTCTCAAGGCCAGCCGCAAGAAGCGCATCGCCGCCGGCGCCGGCGCAAAAGTCGAGGAGATCAACCGGCTCTTGAAAATGCACCGGAGCATGGCCGACGTGATGAAGGCGATGGGCAAGGCCGGCGGCAAGCGCGGCGCGCTCGGCGGCATCGCGCAGGCGATGGGGCTCGGCGGCGGCCGCGGCATGCCCTCGCCCGAGCAGATGAAGATTCTTGCCTCCAAGATGCCGGGCGGGCTGCCGCCCGGCGGCTTACCGGACTTGCCCAAAGACTTGCCATCGGGCCTCGGCGGCGGCCTGCCGAACCTTCCGGGCCTCGGCGGCAAACCGCCGCTGCCGGGGCTCGGCGGCTTTCCGGGACCGGGCAAGAAGAAATGAGTTTTCGTTCGGCCGGCGGCAGCGCCGTCGGCCGGGCCTCCACCTTTGACCAAACATACGACCTACCAAGGAGAACCTCATGGCCGTCGTCATCCGCCTGTCGCGCGCGGGCACCAAGAAGCGCCCGTTCTATCACGTCGTCGTCGCCGACTCGCGCTATCCGCGCGACGGCCGCTTCATCGAGCGGCTCGGCTACTTCAACCCGCTCCTGCCGAAGGACAACGAGACGCGGGTGAAGCTCGACCTCGACAAGATCAAGGCGTGGCTCGCCAAGGGCGCGCAGCCCTCCGACCGCGTGGCCCGCTTCCTCGATGCCGCCGGCATCGCCAAGCGCGCGCCCCGCAACAACCCGCAGAAGGCGGTGCCGCGCAAGGAGCGCAAGGCCGCCGCCGCGTCCTAAGCGGACCCGCGTGGCGCGGCCGTCTTTTCCGGATCGCGACAGCGCGCCGGCCGCCGGCCCCGGCGGCACGGACAAGCGCATCTGCGTCGCGCGCATCGGCGCGGCGCATGGCGTGCGCGGCGAGGTGCGGCTGTGGACGTTCACCGACGACCCGTTGGCGGTTGCCGCCTACGGGCCGCTCTCGACCAGGGACGGCACGCGGCAGTTCACGCTTGCAAGCCTGCGCGAGGCCAAAGGGCATCTGGTCGTCGCGCTCGAAGGGGTGCCGACGCGCGAGGCCGCGGAAGCGCTCAACGGCGTCGAACTCTACGTCGCGCGCGCAAAACTGCCGCCGCCGGAGGCGGACGAATTTTATCACGCCGACCTGATCGGGCTGCGGGCCGTCACCGCATCCGGCGCGCCGCTCGGCCGCATCATAGCCGTGCATAATTTCGGCGCCGGCGACCTGATCGAGATCGCCGATGGCGGCACCAGCGAATTGTTGCCGTTCGACCGCGCCACCGTGCCGACCGTCGATCTGGCGCAAGGGTTTGCCGTGATCGAGCGGCCGAACCTCGTCGAGGGTGACGCGCCGGACGGCAGCCAGCAATGACGAGACGCAACATCCTCGTCATGCCCGGTCTTGTGCCGGGCATCCACGTCTGTCTTTCTCAGCCTGAAGACGTGGATGGCCGGGACACAGGGAATGCCGTTCTTCGAACGGCTATGCCGGGCCATGACGCTTCCGGAGCCGGTATCCATCGATGACCTGGTCCGCCACCGTCCTCACGCTGTTTCCAAACATGTTTCCGGGGCCGCTCGGCGACAGCCTGGCCGGCCGCGCGCTGGCCGCCGGCATCTGGCGGCTCGAGGCGCGCGGCATCCGCGCCAGCGCCACCGACCGGCACCGCAGCGTCGACGACACCCCGGCCGGCGGCGGACCGGGCATGGTGCTGCGCGCCGACGTACTGGCGCGCGCGATCGACGAGGCCGCCGTCGCAGCCGACCGCCCGCGCCTGCTGATGAGCCCGCGCGGCACCCCGCTGACGCAAGGCCGCGTCGTCGAGCTGGCAAGCGGGCCGGGGCCGCTGATCGTCTGCGGCCGCTTCGAGGGCGTGGACCAGCGCGTCATCGAGGCGCGCGGCCTGGAGGAGGTCTCGGTCGGCGACTACGTGCTGTCGGGCGGCGAGATCGCCGCCATGGCCCTGATCGACGCCTGCGTGCGGCTCATCCCCGGCGTGATGGGCGCGGCCGGCTCCGGCGTCGAGGAGAGCTTTGCCGACGGCCTGTTGGAATACCCGCAATACACCAGGCCGCAGACGTTCGAGGGCCGCCCGATCCCCGAGGTGCTGCTGTCGGGCGACCACGCCAGAGTGGCGGCGTGGCG
>JBDHSY010000037.1:0-13257 GCA_039808405.1 Xanthobacteraceae bacterium | reverse complement strand
TGGCGTCCCGGAAGGGAGTCGAACCCCTGACCCCAGGTTTAGGAAACCTGTGCTCTATCCAGCTGAGCTACCGGGACAATCTGCCTCGTTTTCGGTGCCTATCCGGTACTCGGCCGAGCCGGTCAGGCTATATGCTTATGATCCGATTAGCCTTCTCCGATCAAGAGCGTCCAATTAGGAAACCTGTGCTCTATCCAGCTGAGCTACCGGGACCATATGCCGTCCTGCACCGCTGCCGGGGCGCGAGAGCGCGCCCGGATCGGTGGCGAGCAAGGTTATGGTCCGAACGCCGGCCGCGATCAAGATGTCGCTCGAAAACGCTATGGGCGGCGTTTCAGGGCGAGGCCGAGCGCAGATCCCAGCCGTTGAGGATGGCGTTGGCGAGGATCGCCACCTCGGTGCGGTTCCGGGCGTTGAGCTTCCTCATGATGTGGCGCAGGTGAATTTTCACCGTGTGCTCGCTCATCTGCAGCGCGTAGGCGATCTGCTTGTTGGCCATGCCCTGGCACAGCGCTTCCGCCACCCGCATCTGCCGCTCGGTCAGAAGATCGCCGGCTTTCGTTGCGCCGTCGCGCTTGCCCCAGTCGCGCTCCAGCGCGCAAGGCGGCACGAAGGTGCCGCCGGCCTGGACCAGCCGCACCGCTTCCACGGCCACGTTCAGCGGCAGGCTGGTCGGGATATAGCCGCGCACGCCGTGCTTCATGACGGTGACGACGAAACTGGCGTCGTCGATGTCGGAGACGACGACCACGGGAGTGCCTGCCGTGGCGTCGAGGAACGAGACGTCGCCGGTGCTGGCGGCGCGGCTGCTGTCGAGGAACACCACCACCACGGCGGGTAGCGGTGCGGCCGGCGCGGTGGCGGCGCGCCATTCGGCAAAGCTGGAATAGGCGAAGATGTCCTGATTTTTATAGGAGGCTTCGAGGCAGCGGACGAAGCAGTCGCGGAAGAAAGCGCGCTGGTGGATGACGATGACGGCGGGCTTTCGGATCGTCGTCCGGGAGATGCGCCCGGTTCCGGGTGTGGAACTCTCGGGGCGGCCCGTGTCGGGCGTCTCGGCGCGGAGGGGGATGTCGCGCTGTTTATGATCCAGATGGAGCGTACCGGGTCGGGGCAGGGACGGGGAGTAGGAACCGCTTTGAACAGGGGGGCCACGAAGCGGCGAGGCGCGTGACAATGACAAGATGCCTTGGGGCGTCGGGTCTCTTGACGATGGAGCGATGGGCGGGCGAAGCGGTGGCTCGTTGGTCAGGCATGCAGCGGCATGCGGATCGGACAGGCATTCGATCGGTGTCTGCCCTGCCGACCGGGGGCCGGCGTGAGAAAGCGGGAGGCTGACGGTACGCATGAGCACTCCTACTGAAATCAACTAAGAAATGTAGGTCTCCGCTCTATCGTAGAGGCGCCCTTGTCGCGAAAGACGCCGGTCCGACCAGCTTGAGTGCGGGATCGGATCGATTTGGTTCGAATGGTAGCCGCAGTTTCTGCAAGCCAAAAGCTCATTTTTGCCGTAACCGCGGTTCCATGCCGGCGCCGGCGGACGCGTTGGAAAGAGCGTTTCCGCCGCGGCGACGCGCATCCAAGGAGCTGTTTCGAAGCACTTCGCGTCCGAGCCTCGCACGGTTTGGTAACGGGGATTTGACGTTCAGCGCCAATCCGCATCGCCGTCGATTCCCGGACCGGTCGTCATGGTTTCGCCTCGGCGTGCCACATTGGCATCGAAAAACTGTTCCCATGCCGCTGACACGTCGTCGCGCGCTGCCGGCGGCGCGCGGCTCGGGTCGGTGGCGGTCTGCCAAGTCTCGGTCTGCCAAGTCTCGGTCTGCCACGTCTTGCCGGCGCCGGTGAACAAGAGCGAGCGTGCCACCAGCATCGAGCCAAAGGTGACGGCGTCGCGGCAGCCCGCCTCGAAGCCGCGATCGTGGGCGGCGCCGAGATGCAGCATGTCCTCGCCGACGGTGCTGCCGGACAGCCCCGTGATGTCCTGCCACGCCCCGATCTGCACCGTGCCCAGCGCGTCGTTGTCGAGGCGGCCGACCTCGATGCGGCTGATGAGCGTGATCAGCATCGCCATGAAGCCGATGACGTAAGGGTCCGACCACGTCGCCTCGGCGATGCCGCCGAGCCGGCGCCGGCTCGCCTCGACCAGCGGTACGATCACCGCGGTCGCGGCGCGGCGCGCCCTGCGGGTCCGGGACAGGTTGAGAAGGAAGCGCCACATGGGCTCTCCGTTGCGGCAAAGCCGGCGCGACGGACGCTTGGCCGCTCTTGTGTTGTCCGGCGCCGTGCCGGATCATACACGCGATCGGGCCGAGGGACGCGAGGCAAACCGGGAAAGCGTCGTCATGATCGCAAGCGAGCTGCCGCCGAAACCGGATTTCGATGCGCTGGCCGCGGCCGCCCCGGCTTCGGCCGACCGCCGCACGCAGGTGCTGGCGCTGATCGGCAACCTGATCACCAGCTGGTCGAACAACGAAAGCCTGTTCATCTACGTGCTGATGATCCTTCTGCGCACCGACCGTGCCTCGGCGGCGCTGACCTTCGCCACCCTCAACACCACGCGCGCGCGCCTCGACCTGATCCAGCGGCTTTCCCGCATCGCCATCGGCGACAAGGCGCTCAACAAGGAACTGGCCGACCTGATCGGGCGCTTCAACGACTCGACCCAGGTGCGCAACGAGCTGAACCACTGCATGTTCATCTTCGACGCCGCCGGCATGATCACCCACACCCAGTCGATGCGCATCGTGCAGACGAAGAACAGCCTGCGCTTCGGCGAGACCAAGCCGATGGACGACGCGCGGCTGCAGGAGATGGTCCGCACCACCCAGGAGATGACGCGCATCAACCGCGACATCTGGGACTTTCTGCCGCGCCTCGATGCGCATGTGAAGGTGCGCAAGTGACACGCACGGGCAAGGGCCCGCGAGGCCGCCCTCCGGCGCCTGCGACCGGCGCCGCCGTCCGCAATGCGCCACATCCGATCAGCCGAAAGCATTAGCCGCGCCTCCGGTCGGCTGATCTCGGCGCGCATAACCCCGCCGATCGGCTAGGGACGCCTATCACATAGGGCAAGGGGTTGCCCCCGAATGGGCGGCTGGTCGGGACGCGGGGCTTCGGTCAACGTTTGTGCCTGCGGAGCTTCGCAAATGATTGCGAGGGGGCCGCAGCCGGTATCCCCCGGCATTCAACAGCATCGCAGACGGCGGCCGCAGACGTAGAAGATCGGCGGCACCGGGCAACGATGCTCCCTGCTCGACAGGAGTTCGTCATGACCCGCACAAGCAACAGGAATCGCAACGACTACGACCGCGACCATGACCACAAGGACCCGAAGGGCCCGCCGTCGCAGGATCCGCCCGTCCAGGATCCGTCCAGCCAGAGCCAGAGCCAGAGCCAGAATCAGGGCCAGAGCCAGTTCCAGTTTGCCGTTCAGTCGCTCGACTCCAAGAGCGAGAACGACAACGACAACGACAACAGGAACTACAACAGCAACGGCAACCGAAACGACGTCGACAACAAGCTCGACAACGACGTCGACAACAAGGTCGATAACAGCCTCGACAACAAGGTCGACAACGACCTCGACAACAAGATCTCGAACTGCGTCGAGAACTCCATCGACAACAAGGTCGATGTCGACGTCAAGGTGAATCTCGATCTCGACCTGGACGCCAACGGGCTGAGCAGCCCGGTCATCGATCTGCAGGGCATTCACGGTATCGACAGCAGCCTGATCATGCCGGACGTGGTCGATCAGTGGATGACCGGCAACGGCAACCAGTTCAATATCGATCAGGTCAACAATCTGGTCGACAACGACTCGGTGTGCGATCCGAAGGTGGCGTTCTACGGCGGCGAAAGCGACTTCAGCATCGACGCCAAGATGATCGGCGGCGACGTGAAGTTCGACGGCGACGTCGGCGACGCGATCGGCAACAGCGCAACCGGTGCGGTCGCCAGCGCGGACGCGACCCTGTCGCAGGAAGCCTTCACCCAGACGATCACGCAGGGTGCCAATATCCAGTTCAACAGCCTGACGATGAACGTCGCGGGCGACGACTGGAGCGACGATCACAGCCTCGGCTGATCGTTTCAGCCCCGCGCGGCGCCCGCCGCGCGGGGTTTTCCTCACCGGGACAGGTGGGTCTGCCGCAATCGGCGCTGCGGGACGGTGGAGTTGCGAGCCTGACAGGAGGCTCTGATGTTGCCGGGCGGCATGACTGAAGTGATTTGGCACTTCGCGGGCTATCTCAGGATCATCGACGACATCGCACGCGACCGCATCGTTTACGACGAATCGGTCTACGCCCACCCCCAGGACGATTACGTCACGCCGCGCCCCGACGACGCGCGCCACCCCGACCTCGATGAAACGGACAGCCGCGGCCTGCCCGAGCCGGAGCCGCTTGCGGCCGAGGAGGTGTGGAAGGTCGCGCACATGCCGATGAAACTGCCGCCGGCCGAGCCGGAGCCCGAGGACGACGATGGCGGCGGACTGCTCCGCATGGCACGTCCGACCGGCGGCGGAGGTGGCGGGGGCGGCGGCGGCGTCTTTGAGATCAAGGTCGTTTATGACGACGACGCCGGGCAGAGCCAGATCGAGATCCGCCAGTACAACACCATGCTCGACGACGACGGCGTGTTCGTCGGCCGCGATGGAGCCGAAGGACTCTCGATCGAGGCGCGGCCGGCGCTGCAGACCATGATCGATGCCGCCTTCGACGCCGTGCCGGCCGGGTGGCAGGCGCCGCAGCACGACATGGCGCTGGCCGAGTTCGTCAAGGCCCACGATCAGGACTGGGCGGCGGGCGACGGCGCGCCCGACGCCCACTCGGTCGAGCCCGGCTACTACCGCAACGGCGAATTGCTGCCGGCGGCGCCGCCGGATGCGCCCGATCAGCAGGCGCTTGTCAAACACGATCTGCCGGCGATCGGCGACGGCCTGGGGCAGACGGCCGTGGTCGGCGGCAACATCGCCTTCAACGCCGCGCTGATCGTCGACCTTTCGGAATCCGGCCGCTCGATGGTGGTGATGGGCGACTACTACAAGGTCAACGCGATCTTCCAGACCAACTCGCTGATGGATCGCGACAGCGTGACGGCGACCGGCAGCGCGCAGCCCTCCGACCACGACGCCGGCAATCAGGTCGACAACCTTGCCAACTTCATCCAGCACCCCGGCATTTACGGTTCGGTGCCGGCCTACAGCGCCGGTCCCCACTGGCACGTCGATGTGGTCGACGGCGATTTCTACAGCGTCCGCGCCGTGGTGCAGACAAATTATCTCTCAGACAACGACATCGTGGCGCAAAAGAGCGCCGACACCCATTACGAGATTCACGCCGGCGAGAACGAACTCGGCAACCTCGCGATGCTGGCCGACGGCAGCATCAAATACGACCTGATCATCGTCGAGGGCAGCTATCACGGCCTGAACGTGATCTTCCAGCACAACATCCTGCTCAACAACGACACCGTCCTGCAGATGGCCGACGGGGGCGACGCGTCGCAATCCGTCACGGCCTCCGACAACGCGCTGCTCAATGCCGCGACCATCGAGAACTACGGCAACGACAGTTTCCAGCCGATGACGCCGGGGATCGACAGCCTGGTGGCGCAGCTGGCCGGCGGCGCGACCAGTCTCGATCCGATCTTCGCCAGCTACCTCGCGGGTTCGGGCGGCCAGTTCAATGTGCTTTACGTCAAGGGCGACTATTACGACGTCAACGCGATCTGGCAGACCAACGTGGTCTCCGACGTCAACGTCGTGGTGCAGCTCCAGAACCAGCCGTCGGACGCGGCGCTCGCCTACTATTCCGACGGCACGCCGACGCAGTCGGTGGTGGCGGGACACGACAAGCTCAGCAACGATGCGGCGATCGTCGATGTCGGCGCCACCGACACCTATGTCAGCGGCCAGGCCTACAACGACACCGTGCTGATCCAGGCCAACCTGTTGCCGGACGACGACCCCGCGCTGCGTCACGACACGCAGGCGCTGGTGACGGAGCTGGTCGCTTTCATCAACGACGGCGACGACGACACGCCGGCCGTTCCGCCGCCGGCGGCCGTGCCGCTGGTGAACGACGACGCCATGGGCAACGTGATGCACTGACGACATCACTGCAAAAGCAGCGATCGGGGAGGACGGGGCCGATGACCCAGGCGAGTGGCAATGGCAACGGAGCCAGCGGCGGCGGCGACGATGCGTCGGCATCGGGAGTGTCCGCAACCATCGGCCGAATTCAGGTCGCCCAGGTGCTGGCCTTTCCCGCACGGCCCGATGCGCCCGAGCCGGTAAGCCGCGTCGCCGACGGGGAGCACGCCAAAGAACACGCCAAGGAGTATGCCAAGACGCCGCCGTCCGGCGACGCTCCGCCGCGCGGCGGCGACGGCGTCGTCGACAACCGGCCGGCGCCGCCGTCCGCCGTGGTCGGCAAGGGCGGCGGCGGCACCAACGGCAGCGACGGGGGAGGGGGCGGAGGCGGCGGCGGTTCGACGCCCCTGCACCGGCGCTCCAACGAGCAGGAATTTCGCGACGTGCTGGGCCGCGGGCTGTCGAGCGCGCGGCGCAATTTCGTCACCGTCGGGCTGTTCTCGGTCGCGGTCAATCTCCTGGTGCTGGCGATCCCGATCTACCTGTTCAACATGTCGGACCGCGTGCTGACCAGCCGCAGCACCGACACGCTGGTGATGCTGACGCTGATCGTGGTGCTGGCGATTGCCGCCCATGTGCTGATGGACGTGATGCGCCGCATCATCCTGATGCGGGTCGCGGTCGACACCGAGGCACGGCTCGGCGGCCCGGTGCTGGCGGCGGCAGCCAAGGCGGCGCAGGGCGGGTCGAGCCGCGAATTCCAGACGCTGGCCGATCTGCAGCACCTGCGCTCCTTCATCACCGGCCCGGTGCTGCTGACGATGTTCGATGCGCCGATCTCGCCGATCTATTTCATGGTGGTGTTTCTGATCCATCCGCAACTCGGCCTGATCGTGCTGACCTCGGGCATGCTGCTGGTGGGGGTGGCGCTGATCAACCAGAAAGTCACCGCGGTGCCGTTCACGCGCGCCAATGCCTTCGGCACCCGCGCCAACCTCCAGGCCGAGGCGATGGCCCGCAACGCGCAGGTGATCAACGCCATGGGCATGATCCCCGAGAGCGTGCAGGTGTGGGGTCAGGAGACCGTGGAATCGCTGAAGGCGCAGGTGGCGGGGCAGGACCTCAACATCGTCATGACCGGGGTGTCGAAGTTTCTGCGGCTGTGCACGCAGATCTCGATTCTCGGCTGGGGCGCCTGGCTGGCGCTCGAGAGCCATGTCACCGGCGGCATGATCATCGCCGCCTCGATCGTCGCCAGCCGCGGGCTGGCGCCGCTCGAAGGCACCATCGAAGGCTGGCGCAGCTTCGTGCAGGCGCGCTCGGCCTATTCCCGCGTCAAGGCGCTGGTGCAGAGTTCGCCGCTCAACTACGACCGGCTGCGGCTGCCGCGCCCGCAGGGCCAGCTCAGCGTCGAACGCATCCTTTACGTGCCGCCGCCGACCAAGAAGGTGATCCTCAACGGCATCTCGTTCCAGCTTCAGCCCGGCGAGTCGCTGGCGATCGTCGGCGACTCCGGCGCCGGCAAGACCATGCTGGCGCGCATGCTGGTGGGATCGATCATCCCGACCGCCGGCAACGTGCGCCTCGACATGATGGACCTGCGCAACTGGGACGCCCGGCAGTTCGGCGAGAGCGTCGGCTATCTGCCGCAGGACGTGCAGCTGTTCCCGGCGTCGATCAAGGCCAACATCGCCCGCATGCGCGAGGACGCCCGCGACGAGGACATCTTCGACGCCGCCGAGACCGCGGACGTCCACGAGATGATCTCGAGCTTCGCGCAGGGCTACGAGACCGTGGTCGGCATGGACGGCAGCCCGCTGTCGGGCGGGCAGCGCCAGCGCATCGGGCTCGCGCGCGCGTTCTACGGCAACCCGCGCCTGATGGTGCTCGACGAGCCCAACTCCAATCTCGACGCCAACGGCGAGCGTGCGCTCGCCAAGGCGCTGGTCCGTGCCAAGGAAAAGCACATCACGGTGGTCACCATCACGCAGCGCGCCGCGCTTCTGCGCAGCGTCGACAAGATCATGATCTTGCAGAGCGGCGCGATCCATGCGTTCGGCAACCGCGACGAGATCATCCCGCTGTTGTCCGGACGCAAGCCTGACGGCGGCGGGCCGCCGATGCTGAACGGGTGAGGCGGGAGACGGGCCATGTTCAGACGCAAAGCCATCGCACCGCGCAGCGTCGTCGAGCCGGTATGGTACGGCGCGCTGCCGCGCTCGACCAAGCTGCCGACCGTTGCCGGCATTCTCATTCTCGCCACGGCGGTGATGGGGTTCGGCGTCTGGGGCAACATGGCGCCGATCGCCGGCGCGGTGGTGGCTTCCGGCGTGTTCGTCGCCACCGGCCAGAACAAGATCGTGCAGCATCTGGAAGGCGGCATCATCCGCGACATCTACGTGCGGGAGGGCGACACCGTCGAGGAGGGGCAGGTGCTGATCGATCTCGACGAGACGGCGCCGCGCACCGAGCTGCGGCGCCTTTATCTGCGCGAGATGCGGCTGATCGCGATCGATGCGCGGTTGCAGGCCGAGATGCGCGAGGACGACGGCATCGTTTTTCCCGATGAGCTCGATCGCGTCCGCTCCGAGCCCGAGATCAAGGACATCCTCGAAAGCCAGCAGCTCACCTTCACGGCCCGGCGCAACAGCGTGGCCAGCGACATCGCCGGCATCAACGAGGGCATCAATGCGCTGAACGAGCGCATTCAGGGCGGCAAGGTCCAGCTTGAGGGCATCCGCCACCAGATCGCGTTCATCGACGAGGATATCGCCGCCAAGGAGCAGTTGCTCAAGGCCGGCCTCGTGCGCAAGCCGGAGGTGCTGCTGCTGCAACGGGCGCGCGCCAACCTCGAGGGCGAGACGGGCCGCATCATGGGCGACATCGGCGACGCGCGCGAGCGCATCGCCCGCGCCGTCGAGCAGGCCGACGGCGAGCGCATCGCCGCGATCAAGGCCGCCGTCGAGCAGATGCACGAGGTGCGCGGCGAACTGGTGGACGTGCGCGAGCGGATGCGCAGCGCGCGCGGCGTGCTCGACCGCATCCGCATCACCGCGCCGGTCAAGGGCGTGGTCGTCAAGCTGCGCTACCACACCCGCGGCGGCGTCATCGAGGCCGGCAAGAACATCATGGAAATCCTGCCGCTGTCCGACGAGCTGATCATCGAGGCGCGCGTGCGGCCGCAGGACATCGACAGCGTCAAGCACGGCCAGCACGCCATGGTGCGGCTCACCGCGCTCAACCAGCGCGTCACCCCGATGGTGCCGGGCGACGTCATCTACCTGTCGGCGGATACGCTGGCCGACGAGAAGAAATCGCAGCAGGTCGGGCCGACCGACATCTACCTCGTGCGCGTCAAGCTCGACATGGCCGAGGCGATGGCGATCCCCGGCTTCAGCCCGACGCCGGGCATGCCGGCGGAGGTGTTCATCAAGACGACCGAGCGCACGTTCTTCCAGTACATCGTGCGGCCGATCCACGACAGCATGCTGCGCGCGTTCCGCGAGCGGTGAGGAGGGAGGGGCGAACATGGCGAGCCGGAGGACGACCGCGCAACCGGGCAGGCAGAACGATGCCGTCCATGTCGAGGCGATCGAAACGCTGCCGGCGCTGATGCGGCTCCGCGACGACTGGAATGCCGTCTACGATGCCGATCCCGACGCGCAGATGTTCTTGTCCTTCGCCTGGCTGTCGGAATGGATCGCGCAGATTCAACAGCCGTGGCTGGTGCTCGCCGCGCGGCTCGGCGGAGCCGACGGCGCGCCTTGCGTCGGCTTTCTGCCGCTGCGCATTCAGACCAGGCTCGCGCGCGGTCACATCCGCAACGAACTCAACATGGCCGGCAATTTCTCCGCCGACTACACCGGCATCCTTTGCGATCCGCGCCACGAGCATCGCGTGGTGCCGGCGTTCGCCCGCCACCTCAAGCAGATGAACTGGGCGCGCCTCAATCTGGAGAACGTCCGCCAGCCGGAGGCGCGCCTGCGGCTTCTGCTCGCGCATTTCCCCAAGGCGGCTTTCCGCACCGGCGAGGTCGACCGTGTCGGCAAGGTCGATGGCATCGACAACAACGTCTGTCCGTTCGCGAGCCTGCCGCCGGACTGGAACGCCTATCTCGACGGCCTCAGCGCCAATACCCGTCAGAAGATCCGGCGGCTGTTGAAACGGCTCGACGCGGGCGGCGACTATCGCATCAGCCACGCCACCGCCGCGACCATCGACCGCGACCTCGGGACGCTGCTGCGGTTCTGGGAGATCAAGTGGAAGCCGCGCAAGGGCGACCTGGTCCACAGCCTGGTGCGCTCCAACCGCGCCATGCTGACCCGCAGTTTCCATGCCGGATTGCTGTTCCTGCCGACGCTGTGGCAGGGCGAACGGCCGCTGGCCGCGCTCGCCACGTTGACGGACCCGCGCAAGCGCGCCTTCCTGTTCTACATCACCGGGCGCGACGAGACGTTCGGCGATGCCTCGCCCGGTCTCATCCTGCACGCCTACAGCATCCGCCACGCCATCGCCGGCGGCTACACCGAGTACGATTTTTTGCGCGGCAACGAGCCCTACAAGTATTCGTTCGGCGTGAAGGAACGCCGCATCCGCTGCGTCGTGGTGGCGACGCGGGACGACCTCAACCTCGGCGGCCGCATCGACCCGCGCACCGTGGCCGAGGTGGTGCGGCTCTCGACCGACCTGCATCAGGACGGCAAGCTCGACGAGGCCGAACGCGGCTACCGGCAGGTGCTGGCCGTGGCGCCGAACGATGTCGATGCGCTGCACCGTCTGGGGCAGTTGCTCGGAGCGCGCGGCCAGCATGCCATGGCCAGGCGCTGTTTTACGCAGCTTGCGGCGCTGCGCCCCGACGCCCACAAGGCGTGGCTGTGCCTGGCCCGCACCTGCGAGGCGCTCGGCCACGACGAGGGCGCGCTCGACGCCTATCGCGAGGTGGTCCGGCTGCGGCCCGATCTGCCCGTGGCGTTCAGCGGGCTTGCCGCCGTGCTGGCCCGGCTCGGCCGGATCGAGGCGGTCAATGCCGCGCTGGCGGCGTTCGGCAAGCGCCGCGGCACGCCGCCGGAGAACGCGGGTTATGCCGAGCCGGCGGGCGCGGCGCCATCGCGCCTGCTGCAATGAGGATCTTTCGGCGGGAGGCGCCGGCGGGCGGCACGGGCCGCCCCGTCAGCGGCCGGAGGACGCCTGGCTCACCAGGCTCGAGGCGCGCGGCGCCGGCGTCGATGAGGTCGTGAGCGCTTCCGCCGTGCGCGGCGTGGCCGGTATGCGCACCAGCTTGTCGAGCCGGTTGCGCTCGTGCTCGAAATTCGCCAGCAGCGTCCCGTCGAGCGAGCGGCCGCGCGGCAGCTTGATGCGCATCGGATCGACGAAGCGGCCGTTGACGAGGATCTCGTAGTGAACGTGGGCGCCGGTGGACAGGCCCGTGGAGCCGACGAAGCCGATCACCTGGCCCTGCCGCACGCGCTTGCCCGGCTCCAGGCCCTTGGCGAAGGCGCTCATGTGGCCGTAGGCGCTTTCGTAGCCGTTGGGATGCTTGATCCTGACGTACTTGCCGTAACCGCCTTCCCAGCCGGCGATCTCGACCACGCCGTTGCCGCTGGCGAAGATCGGCGTGCCGTAGGGCGCGGCCCAGTCCACGCCGGTGTGCATCTTGGTGAAGCCGAGGATGGGATGGCGCCGGCCGCCGAAGCCGGAGCGCATGATGGCGTTGTTGACCGGCTTGCGGACCAGAAACTTTTTCGCGCTCTTGCCGGTCTCGTCGTAGTAATCGACGATGCCGTCGTCGGGGGTCTGGAAGCGGTAGTATTTCTTCGTTTCGCCGCCGACGGTGAGGGAGGCGTAAAGCACGTCGTTGCGCTCGGTGCCGGGGGTTGTTTCGTCCTCGCCGGCAAAAAACACCTCGAACGAGTCGCCGGCCTGCACGCGACGCTGGAAATCGACGTCGTAGGAATAGATGCGGATCATGTCCTCGATGACCGGGACCGGCACCTTGTCGCGCAGCGCGGTCTCGTAAATGCTCCGGTAGAGGCGGATGCCGGTGCCGTCGTCGGGGCCGTCGTCGTCCTCGTCGTTGGCGGCGGTGTCGGTTGTGGTGTTCATGCTTTGCGCATCGACCGCGACATACCTGCCGAGGTCGGACAGCGCGGCGACCGCCTCGATTCCCGTATCGCCGGCGACCACGATGCGCACCGGGCGCTGCGCCTGCCCGGGCCCGGCGCCGAGCAGGATGCGCAATTTCTGGCCTTCCTTCAGAACGCCGTCGCGGCCGCGCAGCCCGAGCGTTGCGGCGATCGTCGCGGCGTCCTCGGGCGTCGTGCCGAGGTCGCGCAGCACCGAGGCGACGGTATCGCCCTTGCGGACGAGATGGACGCGCTCGGCGGTGTCGTAGCCGCCGGTCGCCTGCGCATTGGTCTTGGCCAGCAGCGTGACGTTTTCCGGCACGATACGCGCCTCGAAGCCGGCATAGGGATCGACGTTGCCCTCGGCCGCATAGGCCATCTTGATGTCGGGCTGGCTGGCGGAGGCGTAACGCACGCCCGGCTGGCGCGTCATGTTGCGCCAGCTCGAGGCGTCGCGGATGCTTCTCAGCACGTCCTCGATCGGGACATGGGCGACGACCTTGGCCCGCGGCAGCACCGTGGTGAGGTCGCGCATCACGAAGGATACCTCGGCGTCCGGCTCGGCCGCCTCGGTGGCGGCGGAAGCGTCGGCGTTGTCGGCGGCCGGCGCGCTGTCGGTCAACAGCCGCTGCGCGTTGAACGGCGGGATCTTCGCGCCGACGTCGCTGCTGGTCAGCGACAGGTTGCCGGACACGCGCACGAACGGCCGCACCCGCATGATGTCGCGGTTGCCGACCCGCATCGCCTGCGACACCCGGATCACCTGGCGGGCGCTGGAGTGCTCGCTGGGCGGGGGCAGGCGGTCGCTCTTGTGGGCCGACGGGTTGCGGTCGATGGCGCCGAGCCCGCTGCGCAGGCTGGCGGTTTCGATGCGTTCCGGCGTCTTGGCGAAGGTGGTCTCGCCGTCGAGCGCGCCGATCACCGCGCCGCCGATCAGGGCCGCGCCGCACAGGCCTGTGAGAATGGTGCCGCTGAACCACTGCACGGAGACGCGGCGGCGGTCGATGACGGTGGCTTCGGAGCCATCGGCGGAAA
>JBDHSY010000036.1:0-13334 GCA_039808405.1 Xanthobacteraceae bacterium | reverse complement strand
GCCGACGTGGTCCTCGTTCCTCGCCCGCCGCATGGCGCCGGCGATGCGCACCTGCACGGTGACCGAGGCGCGGCAGGCCGCACTGTCGGAGAAGCTGACGCGCGCCGCCAACCTGCTGCGCACCCGCGTCGACGTCGAGCGCCAGCAGCAGAACCAGGAACTGTTGAAATCGATGAACGCGCGGACCCGGCTGCAACTGCGGTTGCAGACCACCGTGGAGGGCCTGTCCGTCGCCGCCATCACCTATTATGTGGTCGGCCTGTTCGGCTATCTCGCCAAGGCCGTGCACGAGGCCGGCCTGGTGCGGATCGAGCCGACCTATCTCAGCGCGGCCTTCGTCCCGGTCGCGGCGCTGGCGATCTGGTGGGTGGTGCACAGCATCCGCCGCAAGCACATCCACGAGCGGCACTGACGCGCGCCTACCGTTCCGAATCGTGCACCACCGCGCGCAAGCCTTCGAGCGCGCGAGCGATCAGGCCGTCGTCGCCTCTAGCCGAGCACACCGCGTAGATCGGGTAGGAAAAGCTCGGCGCTCCGGGAACCAGATGCAGCCGCCCGTCGGCCAGATGGGCGGCGACCGCGCGGCGGCGGAAATAGCCGGAGCCGCCGGCCTCCAGGATGTAGCTCAAGGCCAGCGGCCCGAGCCCGACGAACAGGGCGGAATCGATCGCCTCGGGAAAGTTCAAGCCGTGGTGCAGGGCAAAGTCCGGCCCCCAGTCGACGAACACGTAGTCGCCCGATCCGGCCTCGCCCGGTGCCTCGTGGGTGGTGACCAGCACCAGCTGCTCCTCCAGCAGCAGTTCGATGCGCGCGCCGGGACGCTGTTGAGGTGCGTACATCACCGCGATGTCGAGCACGCCCTCGGCCACCTGCCGGGCCAGACTGTCGGGCACGTCGACCTGAACGCGCAGCGCGACGTCGGCGGCCTCGCGCCGCATCCAGTGCAGCCAGTCGAGCAGCCAGGGGTGCCACAGGCTCTGTTCGCCGCCGATCGCCAGCACGGCGCGGCGGCCGCGCGGCACCGCGACCTGGTGGCGGGCCCGCTCCCAGAGCTGCACGAACATCGGCGCGTAGCGCAAGAACTGCTCGCCGGCCGGGGTCAGCGTCGCCCCGCTCTTGCTGCGCAGAAACAACGGGCGACCCAGGTGGTTCTCCAGCGTGCGGACGCGGGCCGAGACCGCCGTCTGGCTTAAGTTGAGCCGTTCGGCGGCGCGGACGAAGCTGCGGGCGCGAACGATCTCCAGAAACGTGCGGGCCAGCTCGATATCCATGGCAGCGCCTCCCGGGCCCTTAATAGCAATAATATTGCTATGATCTGTCAATATATTTCATTTGTATGCAGTCTGGAGACAGAGGACAATGGTCCTCAACACACGGCGCGCATGCGGCCCCACCTCGCTTTAGCGGCAGCCGCGCGGCCGCTTCGACGGCGAAAGGCCATGACCAAAGATACGCTACGCACGGCTCCGGATCCCCTCGCCCTCGCTTTGGACCTCAAGGCGCGCAGGGAGCCGTTCGCCATCGCCACCGTGATCGAGACGCGCGGCTCGACGTCGGCAAGGCTGTCGGCCAAGGCCATCTTCGACGGTGACGGCGGCGTCGTCTCCGGCTGGGTCGGCGGCGGCTGCGCCGAGTCCACCGTGGCGCACGCCGCCATCGAATGCATCGAGAGCGGCGAGCCGCAGATCATCGATATCGACCTCGACGACGAGGTGCTGGGCGCCGGCATGCCGTGCGGCGGCGCGATGCGCGTCTATGTCGAGCCGGTGCTGCCGCAGCCGGTGTTGTGGGTGCTGGGCCACGGCCGGGTCGCCGAAACCTTGAGCCAGCTCGGCGCGCTGATGGGGTTCGAGGTGGTGGTGGACGACCCGATGGCGGACGCCGCGCGCTTTCCCGATGCCGCCCGCATCCTCACCGACGATCCGGACTATGCGGCGCTGACGCCCGCGCCGAACGATTTCGTCGTGGTCGCCACCCAGCACAGGGGCGACCACCAGTCGATGCAGCGAGTGCTCAAATCGAAGGTCCGCTATGTCGCGCTGATCGCCAGCCGCAAGCGCACCGGCCTGGTGCTCGACTATCTGCGCGCCGAGGGATTCGACCGCGACGCGCTCGCCTGCGTGCGCGCGCCGGCCGGCCTCGATCTCAACGCCCGCACTCCGGAGGAAATCGCTCTCTCCGTCATCGGCGAGATCGTCATGGAGCGGCGCGGCGGCAACGGCATGGCCGCATCGCGCACGCGTCCGCCCGCCGTCCAGCCGCCGACGATGAAGGTGGTGCGGTCATGACCGGCATGGAGCACGAAGCCGACGGATCGTGGCTGGTGCCGCTCCTGCTGCTGGCGGCGATCTGCTGGCAGCTTTGGGTGGCGCTGCGCTACACCAAGCCAAGCGACGGCGACGCCGAGGCCGACAACAAGCCGGCCGCCGCCTGGCCGTTTCCAGCCGATCTCGGGCTTTACCGCGACCGGCGGGCGGCGGCATCGGTCGGCCATGGCGAGGCGCCTCCGCGCGAGGTGCCGTTTGCGAGCGCCGTGCGCGATATCCGCGCCTACGATCACGATTTCGATCTCGAGCGTTTTCTGGACGGGTCGCAGACCGCCTATGAGACCATCGTGACGGCGTTCATCGAGGGCGACGACGCTACGCTCGCGCCGCTGCTGACGCCCGAGGTCCTCAGCGCCTATGCGGCGGCGATCGCCATGCGTGGCGACGACGACAACGGCACGAGGACGGCGCTGGTGCGGCTCGCCAAGCCGCAGCTTCTCGCTATCGCAGTCCACGACGGCGATGCCGACATCCGCGTCCGCTTCGTCGCGACCTGGCTGAGCGTGCGCGCCGGCCAAACCGCCCCAGCCTCCGACGGCGTCGCCGTCGCCAACGCCGCGCGCGACACGGTGGACGAGTGGACGTTCACGCGCCCGCTCGCCTCGCCCGATCCGAACTGGCGGCTCGCGGCGTCGAACTAAACCACGTCGGATTCTTTTTCAGCCAGCAGGAAGGCGATGTCGGCGCCGACGATCATGTCGTCCTCGGCGCCAAAACTGTGCTTGCGCAGCCGCCCCTGCCGGTCGATCAGGACCAGCGTCGGCGTGCCGCGCATGCCATAGGCCGCCATGGTGCGCGGGATCGGCCCGTCGTCGCCCGGCCGATCGACGGCAATGGGAAACGTCAGCCGATACTCGTGGATGAACGCCTTCAGCGCCACCGGCGTCATCGCCTCGTGATGCTCGAACACGGTGTGGACGCCGATCACGGCGACCTCGTCCGGCGAGAACAGTTTTGCGACCTTCTGCGCCTGCGGCAGGCCGCCCTGCACACAGCCGGGGCACAGCATCTGGAAGGCGTGAAGCACGACGATCCTGCCGCGCAGGCCCGCGAGGCTGAGCGGCGCCGGCGTATTGAACCATTGCGTGACGTCGAGTTCGGGCGCAAGCCGCGACGACACGGCGGCGGACGGGTCGGTCATGACAGGGCCTTTCGAGGGGGCCGTCTTCGCGCGCGCCCTTGGCACCAGCATTATCACTCAGCCGGTTACGGTGTTAGGTCCAGCCGCCGACAGTTCGGCGATCCGGCGCCGCAGCGTGCGCAATTCCTGGAAGCGCTCCGTGACGTCGCGCAGGATCGCGGCGATGCCCGATACCTTGCCGTCGTCGCCATGCAGCAGCACGATGGTGAACTCGACCGAGATGCGGCGGCCGTCCTTCGTCAGCGCCGGCACCGCGAGAATGTCGCCGGAGCCGTAGCGCGTCTCGCCGGTCCGCATGGTCTGAGCGTAGCCGTCGTTATGGCGCGCGCGCAGGTTCTCGGGGATGATGATATCGAGCGAGCGGCCGACCGCCTCCTCGGCGGAAAAACCGAAGATGCGCACAGCGCCCGGATTCCAGAACCGGATGATGCCGTCGGGGTCGGCGAGCAGGATGGCGTCGGCGGCCGTGGTGAGAATGGCATCGGCCAGCGTCTGTCGCATCGTGCTCTCCTTACGCTCAAACCTCGATCCGTTCAGATTGAATCGGATCGAAGTCCAGCGTTTTGTTGGAGCATGATCTTTCCCGAAAACCGGCCGTCGCCGGGCCGGAGCCGGCTATGGCCGGCGTAGGCCGGTTCCCACCCTCGGGTCAAGCCCGAGGGCAGGCTTTTTCGGGATCATGCTCTACGCTCCCGCCGCGGCAAGCCCCCGTTCGAGACCTGCCAGCAGATCGGCTTCGGCTTCGAGGCCGACCGACAGCCTGAGCAGGCCGTCGTGGATGCCGGCCGCGTGCCGGGCTTCCTCATCCATCGAAGCATGAGTCATCGTCGAGGGATGCGCAACGAGACTTTCGACGCCCCCGAGCGACTCGGCGAGGATGAAAATTCCGGTCGCCCCGACGAAGCGCCGCGCCGCCTCGACCCCGCCGCGCAACTCGAAGCTCAGCATCGCGCCGAACCCGGCCTGCTGCGCCTTGGCAACCGCGTGGCCGGGATGGTCCGGCAGGCCGGGATAATGCACGGCGCCGACGCCGGCGTGGCCGTTGAGGCGGGTGGCGATCGCCGCCGCGCTCGCCTGCTGGCGCTCGATGCGCGCAAACAGCGTGCGGACGCCGCGCAGCGTCAGATAGGCATCGAACGGCGCACCCGAGGTACCGACGATGTTGGCCCAGGCGGCCAGCGCCTCGACATCGCCCTTGTCGGCGGCAATCACCGCGCCGCCGACGACGTCGGAATGGCCGTTGAGATATTTCGTGGTGGAATGGACCACGAAATCGGCCCCGAGCAGGATCGGCCGCTGCAACGCCGGCGACAGGAACGTGTTGTCCACGATCACTTTGGCGCCGGCGGCATGAGCCCTGGTTGCGACCGCGCGGACATCGACGATGCGCATCAGGGGATTGCTCGGCGTCTCGATCAACACCAGCGCCGGCTTGTCGGCCAGCGACGCCGCGAGCGCGCCGGCATCGCCGAAATCGACCAGCGCGACGCGGAACTGGCCCTTGTCGCGCCGGGCCATCAGCAGCCGGTAGGTGCCGCCGTAGCAATCGTGCGGCGCCACCACCAGATCGTGGGGCGACAGTCGTGCCAGGACCAGATCGACCGCCGCCATGCCGGAGGCGGTGACGACGGCGCCGGCGCCGCCCTCGAGCTGCGCCAGCGTATCGGCCAAAAGGTCGCGGCCGGGGTTGCTGGTGCGGGTGTATTCGTGGGCGCGCGGCTGCTCCAGCCCGTTGAAGGCGAAATTGCTGGAGAGATAGATCGGCGGCGTGACCGCTCCGAAACTGGTGTCGGTCGCAATCCCGTTCACCGCCGCAACCGTCTGCGGCGCTCTCGGTGTGGCCATCAAGGGCTCCTCGCGTTGCGGCGCCCATATGACCCGGCCACGGCGTTTACGCAACCCTGCGACGGCGGGGCGGGCGGCCGGGCAAGCGTTGCCAGCCCGTGGCTTTCCTCCTAATCAGGGGACCGGCGCGGCACCCGGCAGGACGGTCCGCCGGACGGCGCCGACCGCCGGAGAACAACCGCCGATGTCCAACGAGAACGAGCTATTTGCCGCGCTGCGCAGCGTCGCCACCGCCACCATCACCACCGTGCTCCTGAAAAAGGGCCTGCGCAACGTCTGGATGCGCGGGACCAGGCCGCTGCGCGAGGGCGAGCCGCGCCGCGTCGGGCGTGCCTTCACGCTGCGCTTCGTGCCGGCGCGCGAAGACCTCGCCACGCCCGAATCGTGGTCGTCGCCGATCTCGACCCGCGGCGCGATCGAGGCGATGCCGGAGGGATGCATCGCGGTGGTCGATGCCATGGGCATCACCGATGCCGGCATCTTCGGCGACATCCTGTGCGCCCGCATGCACAAGCGCGGCGTCGCCGCGCTGGTCACCGACGGCGTCGTCCGCGACATCGCCGGCGTCGAGGCGACCGGCCTGCCGGTGTGGTGCAACGGCGCGGCGGCGCCGCCATCGGTCGCCGGCCTGACCTTCGTCAACTGGCAGGAGCCGATCGGCTGCGGCGGCGTCGCGGTGTTTCCGGACGACGTCATCGTCGCGGACCGCGACGGCGCGGTGGCGATCCCGCAGGCACTGCTGGAGGACGTGACGGCGGCTTGCGTCGAACAGGAGCGGCTCGAACAGTGGATCATGGAGGAAGTCGAGCGCGGCGTGCCGCTGCCCGGCCTCTATCCGCCGAACGCCGAAGCCAAAGCGCGCTACGAGAAGAGCAAGGGCTGACGCCGCGGCCGCCGGCGCCGCCGTCTATTCGATGACGATGCGCGGCGCCGGACGCACCACGCCGCCGGACATCAGCGCCGCCCACACCTGCCCGGCGATGGCAATGAAGGCCTGCGCGTGATGGCTGTCGGGGGCGGTGGCGACCAGCGGCGTGCCGCCGTCGGAGGTCTCGCGGATGTGCATGTCGAGCGGCACCTCGCCAAGGAACGGCACTCCGAGCTGCTCCGCCTCGGCGCGCGCGCCGCCGTGGCCAAAAATCATCGAGACGTGGTTGCAGGTCGGGCAGCAGAAGCTCGACATGTTCTCAATAATGCCGAGCAGCGGCACGTTGACCTTCTCCAGCATGGCGATGCCGCGCCGCGCGTCGATCAGCGCGATGTCCTGCGGCGTCGAGACGACGACCGCGCCCGACAGCGGCGTCTGCTGCGCCATGCTGAGCTGGATGTCGCCGGTGCCGGGCGGGAAATCGACCACCAGCACGTCGAGATGGCCCCACGCCACGTTGCGCAGCATCTGGGTGATGGCCGAGATCACCATCGGCCCGCGCCAGATCATCGCCAAATCTTCCTCGACCAGAAAGCCGATCGACATCACCTTGATGCCGAAGGCTTCCATCGGCTCCATCGTCTGCGCATCGAGCTGGCGCGGCTTGCCGCTGAGGCCGAACAGTTTTGGCTGCGACGGCCCGTAGATATCGGCGTCGAGAATGCCGACCTTGAGCCCCTGCGCGGCAAAGCCGAGCGCCAGATTGCACGACACCGTGGATTTGCCGACGCCGCCCTTGCCGGAGGATACCGCAACGATGTGTTTCACGCCGGTCAGCGCCATCGGCGCGGTGGTCGCGCGGCCCTTGATGGCGGCGCGCGGCGACGCCGGTGCTGCGCCCGACCTTGGCGCGCCGGGGGCAATGTTGGGTTTGAGGCCGACCAGCGCACGGTCCACGCCGGGCAGCCGCGCGATGGCGGCTTCAGCGGCAACGCGCGCCGGCTCGAGCGCGCGGCTCTCGTTGGCATCGACCGCGACGATACAGATCACCCGGCCGTCGTTGATGGTGATCTTGCTGACGCGGCCCGATGCCGCCAGCGACTGGCCGCCCGGCAGCGTGACGCCGTCGAGCGCACTCCGGACATCGGCTTCGGTGACCGCCACGCCTGTTCTCCGCTTGGTCAGGGATCGCACGAGTTGTGGAACACCTGCCGATCCGAATCAAGGACGGATCGGCATGGCGGCTCCGTCTTTCGTTGCCCATGACGACAATGCGACGGACGGCCGATTGACGCAGCTTCCCGCGTTGGCCACAGTGGCGCCGTCCTGCCGATGAGGGCCGCGATGCCACACACCGAGACCGCTCCGTCGTCGGCCACGCCCTGGCCGATCGAAATCCGTCTGGTCAAGGACCGGCGCTCGCTGCACATCGCTTTCGACGACGGCAACGTCTACGAACTGTCGGCGGAATTGTTGCGCGTGACCAGTCCCTCGGCCGAGCTGCAGGGCCACTCCGAGGCCGAGCGCAAGACCATCGGCGGCAAGCGCAACGTGACGATTTCCTCGGTCGACGCGGTCGGCAACTATGCGATCCGCATCGGCTTCGACGACATGCACGCCACCGGCATCTACACCTGGGACTATCTCCACGAGCTCGGCGTCCACCGCGAGGCGCGCTTCCAGTCCTATCTCGACGACCTCGCCGCCAAGGGGCTCGACCGCGACACCGCGGGATTGCGTTAGAGCGGTGTGCATTTTGATGGAAACACCCCGTTCCGTCATGGCCGGGCATAGCCCGTCGAAGACGGGCGTGAACGTCCTTTTTGTCCCGGCCATCCACGTCTTTCTTCGCTGAAATTTCAAAGACGTGGATGCCCGGCATAAAGCCGGGCATGACGGGTCGCTGATTCCGTGAAAAGCAAAAATGCTTTAGCGCGCCGCCGCGCGCAGGTCGAAAGCCGCATCCGCCGCCTGCTCCGGCGTGACGTTGCCGCCGGCGCCGAGAATTTTGCGACCGGCGACATGGTCGCCGGCGCGGTTGACGGACTCGACGGCAATGAGCCGGTCACCCTTGTAGCAGAACACCGAGAACGCCCCCTGCTCCGGCGCGCCGCGCACGACCGTGCGGTCGAACCCGTTGAACAGCCCGACGATCTGCAATTTGTCAGAACCCTGATCGCTCCAGAACCACGGCAGCGCATCGTAAGTAGACGGCTTGCCGGTGAGCCGCGCGGCCACGCAGCGCGCCTGATCGGTGGCGTTCTGCACGGATTCGAGCCGCGCCAAGGCGCCGCCGATCTGCCGGCACGGAAACAGCGCGACATCGCCGATCGCGGACATATCGGGATCCGAGGTCAAAAGCTGCTCGTCGACGACGATGCCCGACTGCACCTCCAGGCCGGCTTCCGCAGCAAGCGCAGTGTTCGGCAGAATGCCGATCCCCGCCACGATGCAATCGGCGGGGATGCGCGTGCCGTTGTCGAGCGTCACGCCGCCGATGCGGCCTCCGCCATGAACGACGCCGGCGATCTGGGCGCCGAGATGGAAGCGCACGCCGGCCGCCTCGTGGCGCGCCTGAAAGAAGGCGGCCAGTTCGGGCGACACCGCACGCGCCATCAGCCGGGGGCCGAGTTCGACGACATCGACCTCGAGGCCCTTGGCGCGGGCGGTCGCGGCGAACTCCAGCCCGATGAAACCGGCGCCGACCACGACGACGTGGCGGGCGCGCGCAAGCCTGAGCCGCAGTTCCTCGGTCTCGGCAAAGTTGCGGATATAGGCAACCGGAACGCGCGGGTCCGGCAACGGCAGCGGCCGGTTGGCGGCCCCCATGGCGAACACCAGATGATCGTAGGGGAGGCTTGCGCCCGAGGCGAGGCGGACGCCGTGCGCGGCACGGTTGACGGCGACGGCGCGGTCGCCGACGAGGTCGATGCGCTGCTCGACGAAAAACTTCTCCGGGCGAAACGTGAGGGCGGCAACCCCGCCTTCGCCCTTGAGATAGGTCTTCGACAACGGCGGGCGCTGATACGGCAGTTCGGCCTCGCCGTTGATCAAACGGATGGTGCCGTCGTAACTGCTCTGGCGCAGCGAGACGGCAAGCTGGAAGCCGGCGTGGCCGGCGCCGACAATGACCGTGGTGTGCGATGGCATGATGCGGTTACGACAGGCTCGGCGAAAAAGAAAAGGGCGGCCGGGTGGTAGCCCAACCCGGCCGCCCTCGCAATCCGGCGACGGCGCGGCGGCTATCGCTCCGCTTCCGATGGAATCAGAAGCGGAGCTCTAGATTATTGTTTTGACGCGTTTTCTTCACGCGAACCGGCCGACGCCGACCGAAACCGGCTATGGCCGGCGTAGGCCGGTTTCCGCTTCGCTCGAAAACGCTCTACTGCTTCAGCAGCCGGAATTTTCCGCCCTCGACCTTGATCAGGAAGGCCGAGCGCTCGTCGTAGCCGTTGTGATTGGTCGGGGTCATGTTGGACAGACCGTTGTTGAGATAGATTTCCTTGCCGTTCTCCAGCGCATCGCGCAGCGCGGCGCGAAACTCCGCCGTACCCGGCTTGGCGGCCTTCAACGCGACCGGCACGGCGTTCTCGACCAGCACCACGGAATCGAACAGGTGCGCGCCGAACGCGGCCGGCTCCTCCTTGTGCAGCGCCTTGTAGGCGGCGATGTAGCGCTCCGGCGCGGCGCGGAACGGGCTGTCCTTGGGCAGGTCGTCCACCACCGTGAACGCCTCGCCGGTATAGATCGCGCCCTCGACGTCCTTGCCGCCGAGCCGGATGAACTCGTTGGTGGCCACGCCGTGGGTCTGGAAGATCGGCCCCTTGTAGCCGCGCTCGCGCAGCGCCTTCTGCGGCAGCACCGCGGGCGTGCCGGCGGAGGCGATGAACACCGCGTCCGGCTTGCTGGCGATCACCTTCAGCACCTGCCCGGTGACGCTGGCATCGTTGCGGGCGTAGACCTCGTGCGTGGTCAGTTCGATGCCGACCTTCGGCGCCTCGACCTTGAGCACGTTGTAGTAGCCCTCGCCGTAGCCGTCGGAGAAGCCGATATAGCCGAGCCGCTTCACGCCGGTCTTGGCGATGTATTTGAGGATGGCGGCGGCCATGATGTCGTCGTTGGGCACCACCTTGAACACCCACTTCTTCTTGTCGTCCATCGGCGTCACCAGCACGGCGGCGGCGGCAAGCGTCAACAGCGGGGTCTTGGCTTCGGCGGCGATGTCGATCAGCGGCAGCGACACCGGCGTCAGCGACGAGCCGATCAGCACGTCGACCTTCTCGTCGAGGATCAGCTTGCGCGCGTTCTGCGCCGCCTTGGTGGCGTCGGATTCGTCGTCAAGCGCGATGTACGTCACCTTCTGCCCGGCGATCTCCTTGGGCAGCGTGGCGACGCTCTTCATCTGCGGCTGGCCGAGCGCCGCGCCGGGGCCGGAGGCGCTCATGGTGATGCCGACCTTGATCTGGGCCTGTGCGGCGGAAATGCTCAGGCCGATGGCGGCCACCGTGGCGGCGGCAAATCCCAGATATGTCCTCATGGTCCTCATGCGTCTGCTCCCTTTTGTGGTTGGTTATCCGAACCCGTCAGTACTCGTTCCTGCCGAAGCCGAGATAGCTTTCGATCAGCCGCTGGTCCCTGGCGATCTCGTCCGGGCGCCCCTGCGCCGTGATCTCGCCAAGCTCCATCACATAGGCATAGTCGGCGATTTGCAAGGCGGCGCGCGCGTTCTGCTCGACCAGCAGAATGGAGACGCCGGCCGCGCGCAGCTCGGTGAGGATGTGGAACACGTCGCGCACGATCAGCGGCGCGAGCCCGAGGCTCGGCTCGTCCAGCATCAGCAGCTTCGGGCGCGCCATCAGCGCCCGGCCCATCGCCAGCATCTGCCGCTCGCCGCCCGACAGCGTGCCGGCCAGTTGGGCGCGGCGCTCATGAAGCCGCGGAAAGCGCGCGAAGATGTCGTCGAGGCTCTCGCCGCGCTCACGCGCCGGGCGGCGGAAACCGCCGAGCAGCAGGTTGTCCTCCACCGACATGTCGGCGAACAGCTCGCGCCGCTCCGGCACCAGGCTCAGGCCGGCGCGCACCCGCGATTCCAGGGGCCTGGCGGTCATGGCCTCGCCGGCCAGTTCGACCGTGCCGCTCGACGGCAGCAGGCCGACGATGGCGTTGAGCAGCGTGGTCTTGCCGGCGCCGTTGGCGCCGATCACGGTGATCAGCGCCCCTTGCGTCATCTCCAGCGACACCCCGTGCACCACCTCGACGCGGCCGTAGGCGACATGCAGGTCGCGCACCTTGAGGATGGCGCCGCTCATGCCACGCCCCCGAGATAGGCTTCGATCACCTTCGGGTCGTTCTTGACCTCGCCCGCTCCGCCCTCGGCAATCTTGGTGCCGAAATCGAGCACCACGAGATGGTCGGCGAGGTTCATCACGAAATCCATGTCGTGCTCGACCAGCAAAATGCTGATGCCCTCGGCGCGCAGTTCGCGCAGCAGCCTGGCGAGCGCCTTCTTTTCGCCGACGCGCAGGCCCGCGGCCGGCTCGTCGAGCAGCACCAGGATGGGATCGAGCGCGAGCGCGCGCGCCACCTCGACGAGGCGCAACTGGCCGAGCGCCAGCGAACCGGCCGGCACGGTCGCAACGTCGGACAGCCCGACGCGCGCCAACTGCTGCCGCGCGATGTCCAGCAGCACCGTTTCCTCGGCCCGATCGAGCCCTGCCATCGCCTGCATCATGCCGGCATGGCCGCGCAGATGCGCGCCGAGCGCGACGTTCTCGATCACGCTCATGTCGGGCACGATCTCGGCGTGCTGGAAGGTGCGGCCGAGGCCGAGCGCCGCCATCTGCTGCGGGCGGTGATGCGACAACGGCCGCCCTTCGAAGGAGATGCGGCCGGCGGTCAGCGGCAGCACGCCGGTGACCAGATTGAACGTCGTGCTCTTGCCGGCGCCGTTGGGGCCGATCAGGCCGACGATGCGGCCGGCCGGCACGGCAAACGATACGTCGTTGACGGCGACGAGCCCGCCGAACTCCTTGCGCACCGCGTCGGCCTCGACCAGCACCGCATCCGCCGCCGGCCGCGGCCGCGGCGGCGGCGGCGCATCGGGCGGCGGGGCCACGATCCGGGGCGCGGCCTGCGGGCCGAACAGGATCGGCCAGATGCCGTCGGAGGCCAGGCGCATGATCAGCACCAGGATGGCGCCGAACACGATGATCTCGTAGTTGCCGGCGCTCCCGACGATCAGCGGCAGCACGCTCTGCAACTGGTCGCGCAGCACGATGATCGCGGTCGCGCCGAGGATCGCGCCGTAGACGCGGCCGGCGCCGCCGAGCACCGCCATCAGGAGATATTCGGTGCCCGGAATGATGCCGAACGGCCCCGGCGACACCGAACGCTGGAAATGGGCATAGAGCCAGCCGGCAACGCCCGCCAGCATCGCGGCGTAGACGAACACCTTGAGCTTGGTGAAGGGCGTGTAGACGCCGAACGCCTCGGCGGCATGCACGCCCTGGCGCAGCGCCCGCACCGCGCGCCCCATGCGGCCGCGCAGCAGGTTCTGCGTCGCGACGACGGCTATCACCACCACGACCCAGACGACGACGAAAAACTCTTCCGGCGCGATCAGCGCGTGGTTGCCGATATGGAGCGGCGGGATGCCGGACATGCCGTCATGGGCGCCGAGCCAGCTGATGTTGCCGAACAGGTAGTAGAACGAAATGCCCCAGGCGATGGTGCCGAGCGGCAGGTAGTGCCCCGACAGCCGCACGGTGATGGCGCCGATCAACAGCGCGGCGATGCCGGTGACGGCCACCGAGACGGGTAGCGACAGCCACGGCGACAGGCCGGTATCGATGGTGACGACGGCGGTGGCATAGGCGCCGAAGCCGACAAACGCCGCCTGCCCGAACGACGTCATGCCGCCGACCCCGGTCAGCAGCACGAGGCCGATGGCGACGAGGCTCGCAATGCCGATGTAGTCGAACAGCGCGACCCAGTAGTCCGACAGCAGGCCGGTAAACGGCAGCACCAGGATGACGAGCGCGAACAAAGGAGCGATGGCGCGCCGCATCAGTCGTGCCCTTCCGGCGAGGTGAAGGAGCGCCACAACAGCACCAGCACGATCAGCGCGAACACCAGCACTTCCTTGAAGGCGCTG
>JBDHSY010000035.1:0-13409 GCA_039808405.1 Xanthobacteraceae bacterium | reverse complement strand
AACCGGGACCACAAGCCGCGTGGCCGCGCTCCCGCTTCCATGAGAAGCACCGCCCCATCGGCCCGCTTCGCAAGCCTTCCGGCAAGCGCACATCCGCTCGAACCAGATCCCACGACAATATAGGTATATTTACGCTGCATTCATCTTCCGATCTTCAGCACCGCTTTTTTAGAGCATCAGACAGTTTCTCGGCGATCATCAAGGTGGGTATATTGAGGTTCGCACGAGGGATCGCCGGCATGATCGAAGCATCGATAACGTAGAGATTCTCCATCCCTCGTACACGCCCTTCCGTATCGACAACGGCATCCGAACTTGCAGTCCCTCCCATTTTGCATGTGCCGGACGGGTGCCAATATCCAAATGCGAATTCTTTCAGATAGCTTTGGGTCAAACCACTGTCTGCGATCAGGGTTCGGAGTGGCTGTTTGTACGACACGGTACGCTGAAGCAGCGCCTTCCGGAGAAAGCCCACATCCAGCGCGGCCGCTGCGGCCATCGCCAGGCCTCCGCCGAACCGGCCGACACGATTCATGCGGCGAGACAGTTTTGTTTGACGTATCGGAAACAGATCATCACCAGACAGTCCGGGAATCCTGTCTGCGAGATCCATGACCGTCTTGATGCCCGTTGAAAGGCGTTCGATGTCACGCGCGTCGTCGAAATACTTGAAATCCGCGACCGGAGCGAACCCCGTCCCCTCCCTGCGGATCGTAACAGTTCCTCTCGAATACGGCTTGTTGAGCCAGAGGAAAAATGCCCCAATCCTGTAGCCGATCGCATTCCAGGAAATCTTGTTTCCAACGGCAAGATACAAGTCTGCCTTGCTATCTTCGCTTGACGAAAAACGCATGCACACATGCGAATGGCGATCATGCGTGCGATCCAGCCTGAGAGACCGGGGCAGGTATGTCCCCACAACGATCCCCGGATGGTCGAAAAGGGCGCGCCCGACAGGCAGATCATTGACCACGGGGATATCGAGGGATGAGAGAAGCGTTCCCGGCCCTATTCCGGAAGACATTAAAATCGCCGGCGAATGAATCGCCCCCGCCGACAAGATTACATTGCGCGCCGCCGCATATTCCGGACCCCTTCCCCGATCGTATGAAACACCTGTCGCGCGGCCGCCGCTGAATATAATCCTCAGAACCATCGCATTGGTCAGGATCGTCAGATTCTTCCTGGATCTAACGGCGTCCGTAAGATAGGCGCGCGATGCAGACACCCGCATGCCGTCGTTTGAAATCGCCGGCCCGAAAAAGCCGTCCCTGAAGTCCGAATTTTGGTCTTGGAGTTCCTCGAAGCCGATTTTCGCGAGAGCATCCCCCGTAACCCTCGCCAGGGGTCCCCAAGCTGGGCGTGGCACCCGGCGTATCGAAACGGGTCCGGAGGTCCCATGCAGCGACCCGGTGTAGTCTTGATCCGTCTCAAGCTTATTGAAGTATGGCAGAACGTCAGACCAGCTCCATCCGGCCGCCCCTAATTGCTGCCACTCGTCATAGTCCGCGGGTATGCCACGATTTGCCGCTTGAATGTTTACCGATGATCCACCTCCAAGAACCCGCCCTTGTTCATAGAATACAGGAACTGACAAGGACGTTGGATCATCCCGATTGCGATAGACCATAAGGTCCGGCCATAGCCAGCGCGTACCATGGAACAAAGCCATCGGATATGACGAGGATATCCCGGGAGGTGTCTCACCGGGCTTTACGTCGTCGCCAGCTTCGATCAACAGGACCGAGATGCGGGCATCTTCCGTGAGGCGGCCAGCGAGAACGCATCCCGCCGAGCCGCCTCCGATAATTATGAAATCGGGTCTGGAGGAAACTTCGATCATTTCAGACCGACCGCGGATCAGATCTCTCGGCCTTTCGTCTCGGGAACAAAAAGCGTTCCGATCAAAACCGTGAGGCATGCCACCGTGATGGGATACCAGAGGCCGAAATAGATATCGCCAGTCGATGCGACCATCGCAAATGCCGTTGGCGGCACAAAGCCTCCGAACCACCCGTTTCCGATATGGTAGGGGATGGACAGCGCTGTATATCGGATTCGGGTTGGGAAGAACTCCACAAGCGCAGCCGCTATCGGCGTGTAGACGGCAGCCATGTACAACGTAAGTATCAACAACAGCCCCATAATCATGAAGCCGCGTAGGCTCTGGAAGGGCGCAAAGATCGAATCGGCCTTAAAGATCGAGGGATCATTCGGCCCCGGATAACCCGCCTTCTGTGCCGCCTTGGAAATCGCCGCGATATTTTCTGAAATACTCGGAACTATCCGAACCTGGGAACCACCGATCGTCAGCTCCGTGGGCGTTCCCGGATCACGTTCGATAAGCGTGTACTTCACGGCGGCACGAGCCAAGGACACTCTCGCGATATCGCAATCGGAAGTAAATGTTCTGATTCCGACCGGATCGAAGACGGAACCACAACCATTCTTATCGACACGAAGTTCCGTAACGACCGTTTCGAGCGCCTTGTCCAAGTTGGGGCTGCCGAGCTTCGTTAAACTCGAATAAATCGGGAAATACGTCACGGCCGCAATGAAACAGCCGAGCAGGATGACCGGCTTCCGTCCAACCTTATCGGACAGCGAGCCGAAGAAGATAAATCCGGCGGTTCCGAAGAAAATTGCCCATGCGATCATGACGGTTGACGTGAACAAATCTATTTTCAGAACGCCCTGCATGAAAAACAGAGCGTAGAATTGTCCCGTGTAGTTTACGACAGCCTGCCCCGCTATCAATCCGAACAGCGCGATGAGGATCATCTTCAGGTTGCGCCACTGGCCCAGGGCTTCTTTGATCGGGGCCTTTGATTGCTTGCCTTCAGCCTTCATTTTCAAGAAGGCGGGAGACTCTTGCATTTGAAGCCGTACCCAGACCGATATCACCAGCAGGATGATCGACAGCAGGAACGGGATACGCCATCCATAGTCGAGAAACGCCTGCTCACCCAGATACATACGGATCCCGACGACAATCGTCAGAGTCATGAGAACGCCGATATTCGCTGTCGTCTGAATCCAGCTCGTGTAGTATCCGCGCCTATCGCTCGGGGCATGTTCGGCGACGTAAATCGCAGCGCCACCGTACTCGCCGCCGACCGCAAGACCTTGAATCATACGCAAAACTATCAGACATATCGGCGCCGCTATTCCGATGGATCCGTAAGTCGGGAGCACGCCAACGAGAAAGGTCGCCAGACCCATTAGAATGATAGTAATGAGGAACGTATACTTGCGGCCCGACAAATCGCCGATACGTCCGAACAGGGCCGCTCCGAACGGCCGCACAAGAAATCCTGCTGCGAACGCCAGAAGGACGAAAACATTCCTGATTGCCGGATCGAACGCCGAAAAGAAATGCTGCCCCAGAACAACTGCAAGCGTCCCGTACAGGCCAAAGTCATACCATTCAAACACGGTGCCGAGAGAGGAGGCCCAGATGACCTTCTTCTCCTGTTTGGTCATCGGACGATGAGATTGGGCGGATTTTTCAACCGTCTCTGAATGCATGCTCGGACCCCACAGCCGCGTGAATGATGTGTAAATGATCTTCTTGCGAGGTTTCGCGGACAATCACCATACGGGCGAATTCTCAGGTAGAATGTTTTTCTTTTTTGTTCATTTCGGCATTTTATTTTTTGCCTTTGATCTTACCCCATGGTCTTAATCCAGTTTGAAGTTTGTTCTGGCCCACAACAAGGACCAGGCATGAAGCGCAGCCGTTTTTTTAACAAGAAGAGAAGCCTGCAGTACGCCGCCGTGGCGGCCGCAAGTGCGCTATCGGGACCCGAGCTCCGATGAAGGTGCCGATGGCTCCGAACGACCGCTGGTCGCTCGACTTCGTGTCGGATCAAATAACGTGCGGCCTCCGCTTCCGCATCCTCACTGTGGTCGATGACTGCACTCGCGAGTGCCTGGCACTGGTCACCGATACCTCGCTCTCCGGCACCCGCGTGGCGCGGGAACTGGATCGGCTGATGATCGAACGCGGCAAGCCGAAAATGGTGGTCAGCGACAACGGCAGCGAACTGACCAGCAACGTCATCCTGACATGGGCGAATCAGAGCTGCGTCGCATGGCACTACATTGCGCCGGGCAAGTCCATGCAGAATGCCTTCATTGAGAGCTTCAACGGCCGGCTCCGAGATGAACTATTGAACGAGACGCTGTTCACATCACTGGCCAGGCTCGCGTCGCGCTCGGATGCTGGCGGGCGATTACAACAACGTACGACCACACTTGCAACTCGGATGGAAGACGCCCTCCGAGTTCGCCTCCAGCTGTCACCTGCGCCGGGATCTGGCGCTGCGCTATGCCGAAGCTCCGCGCAAGCTCCCGTCGCTCCCACCGCCCAATCGGGCAAATCCAACCGCCAGGGCGAACTCAGAATTGAATAAACTTGGGAGCAAGGTCACACAGCTACAAGCCCTACCAGACAGCGACATCCAAGCCATGGCCGTCTATCTCGCCAGTCTGAATCCATCACTATCACCCGACGAACTGGCAAACCGCCGGGACAACATCATCGCTGCAACTTCAACGGACGTTCATCGGCCAACCAGTGAAGCCGCGCGACTGTTCGATGGCGCGTGCGCGGTCTGTCACGAGCCAGGGCGAGGGCCGATAATATTCAATCAAGGACCGCCGCTTGGCCTGAATACCAACCTGCATCTGAACCGCCCGGACAATTTCCTCAACGTTGTCCTGCACGGGATTGAGTATTCAACTCACGGTGCGATGCCGGGTTTCCGCAATGCACTCGATAACCGGCAGATCGCTGAACTTACCCGCTATGCACGCCAGAGATTCGCGCCGGACAAAGCGCCGTGGAAAGCTCTGGAGGAACTATCAAACGCATTCGAGATGCCACTGAGCTACTAACACTTAAGTTAACCTATACGTAAGGCGCCGCCATGCGCAGGGACTTACGAAAGCGATAGCTGTGGCACTCCGTATGACCAGGACGGAATAATGTTATCCAGGATACCCCTGACGCAGAATGGGCCACGGGCTCGGCATCGGGCCGCAGGGGACCTCGATCACGCTCACCGCTTCATTGCGCACTGCCCTGCTTACGCAAAGCCGAAGTTCATCCGGAGTACCAGCTCGGGCATAGTCCGCTCCAAAACTCTCTGTCAGTTTGCGAAAATCTGGATTCTGCAGGTCCGACCCGAGGAGACGATTACCAAAATCGTTAACTTGAGCGCGCCGAACATTGCCGAAGGCACTATCGTTCATCAGCACAATAACGACAGGAATTTTATGTTGGACGGCCGTTGCCAGCTCCTGGACGTTGAACATAAATCCCCCGTCGCCACTCACCGCCACCACGGGACGGCCACCTGAAACAAGCTGGGCGCCAAGCGCAACTGGAATGCCCCAACCGAGCGTGCCCTGGTAGCCCGGACTGAGGAACGAGCGGGGTGCATAGACAGGGAAAGTCAGGCGGCTTACATAACCAAGCTGGGTGAGTTCATCTACAAATATTCCGTTCTCAGGTAGAGCCTCGCGGATACTTTCCAGATACGCGATCTGCGGCTGAAGGTATGAAAGCCGCTTTGCGCTTTCTGTCCGCAACTCGCACAACTCGCTTTCCCGGCTTACGCGCTTCCGATTGAACTTGGGCAAGCGGTCAAGAAGCAGATCGAGGACACGGGCGGCGTCACCAAGGAGACCAACCGTCGGCTTTCCGAACCGCTCCATTTCAACCGGATCGATCTCGATCCGCACGATCATCTGGCTTTTCCCGATTCGCCACTGCATGGCCTGAATCTGAAAACGGGTGCCAATCGCAATAACCACATCGACACTGGGCCAAAGATGATAGCCTGCGTCGAAATTCAGCGCATGATAATCCCTGTCGTCGACAATTCCCTGCCCCATGCGATGGGCGACGACGGGGGACTCGATTTCGGCCGCGAGCCGGCGCACTTGCACGCTCGCATCCTGGGCGCCGCCTCCCACCACGATCAGCGGCGAAACCGCCTCCCCGATGATCCGGGCGGCGCGATCGACGGTGTCAGTATCGATTGCGCCGTCGTCCACTGGCGGCTCACCAGCGCCGCAATCAACGTTGCCGCTCATAGGCCAGACATCCGCCGGACATTCAAGCGCGACAGGCAGCGGACGCCCCGCCGTCAAGCGAGCGACGGCTTCGCGAGTTTTCGACCACCCCTCCTGCGGCGTGTTGATCAACGCCGACCACTTGGTTAGAGACCTGACGATACCGGTCTGATCAGGTATCTCGTGCAGAAAGCCATACCCCTTGTCGATGGCGTGAGACGGTATCTGGCCGGAAATGGCCAGCACCTTGGCGCTGCACGCATAGGCCGTCGCCAGCGCCGCCGTGGTATTAAGCACTCCCGGCCCCGGCACCACGGCATAAGGCGCCGGCCGCCCAGTCGCCATCGCCTCGCCAAGGGCCATGTACGCGGCGCCCTGCTCATGGCGCGTATGGATGCATGAAACCGACGAGCCGTGCAGCGCCGCAAACAGATGGTCGTTCTGCACGCCAGGAAGGCAATAAAGGCGCGACAATCCCAACGCCTCAAGCGCTTTCACCATCGATTGCGCGGTAGTCAATCGACCGCCGCCTCGCGATTCCTCTTTCTCCGAAGCATTTTTACTGCTGATGTCATCGTTCATAACCATCACCCACACCGTTATTCAACCGCCCGAGCCCAGTGCCGGCGAGGCCCATGACGATTTCGTCACCGTTGACAAATCACGTTGAGAAGCGCCTGCCGCTTTTCGTCCCGAACCACTTTCAGCGCGCGCTCAAGTGCCGCAGGAAGATCGGCCGCACGCTCAACCCGTTCGCCATAGCCGCCGGCTGCAATGCATATCGCCTCGAAGTCCGGCAGGCCGTCGAGGTTGATGAAGACATTCTCATCGGCCATCGATGCCGCACCGTCCGGATACACCTTCATCGTCGCACGGCGAACGGCGCCCCACATGGCGTTGTTGAATATGACAAAAAGCACCGGGAGACGATGCTGCGAAGACGCATAATGAGCCGCGACGGGATTGGCGAAGATGTAGGAGCCGTCGCCCAAGGTCGAGATCACCAGCCGGTCCGGTTCGGCCAGCTTGGCTCCCAGCGCGGCCCCCATGCCCCATCCAAGTCCCGCCGACGAACTGGAGCCAAAGTAGGAGCCGGGATGCGAAAACGCGCAATGGTCGAGCGACAGCGGATACTCATTGACGACGATTGCGTCGCCTTTCGCCCGATCGATGCAATAGCTCACCCAGGCCGGATGTATCGGGTGCATGGTTTCGGCATCCTTGAGTTGCGCGGCTCGCGCCTCAACGCGCCTCCTTCGGATCGCCGCAGCCCAGTTTTGCCGCACCTGCCGGCCGGCCAGGTGCTGCTCCATGAGCCCGGTCAGCCGCCCGAGCAGCGCTCCAACCTCACCGCCGATCACCAGATCTGACTGGAAACCGCGGATCGGAATCGCTGAAAATAAAGGATCGTTGCCCGCATGAATCACCGTGCAGTCGTCGCGCAGCTCCGACAGTTTCGGTATCCACGGCACGTCGCAGTCCAGAACCAGAACCACGTCCGCTTCCTCGATAACGCCGACTGGATGAAAGCCGAGATGCAGAGCGTGATCCGACGGAAACGATAGATATCGCGGACAGTGGGCGACCACCGGAATCTGAAAACGCTCGGCAAACGCCACCAATGCGGCGACTGTTTCAGGATGCCGTCCACTACTTCCGACGACGATCAGCGGTTTTTCGGCATTGGCCAGAAGTTGGGCCGCACGGCCGAGACCTTCTCCGTTTGCTTCCGAGACAAGCGCCACGTTCAGCCGGTTCCGGGATTTTTCTGCCGCATCACCGGACGCGCCCGCCTCCACCGACTCGGCCAGCACCTCGCGCGGCAGGGCGAGATAGACGGGGCCACGCGGCTCCGACATCGCGATGCTGACTGCCCTTTCAACGACCAACTCAGTCTGCGCCGCGCCCCTTAACTCATAATCCCATTTGACAAACTCGCGCAGCATGGACGCCTGATCGAACATCTCCTGTCCCCAGTGGATATACGCATCCCTGGAGCCGGTGCGGCGATCTTCATAGATCGGTGAGCGCCCCGCTGTCAGCAATATCGGAACATTCTCCCTCGCCGCATTCATAATCGAGCAGATCGAGTTCGCCGTTCCCACGTTGACATGAACAAAAACTGCCGGCAGCTCGCCGGAGACCATGGCGTAGCCGTGAGCCATGGAAACCGCCGTCGTCTCGTGAGTGGCAAGTATCGGCTTCGGCAAACGATCCGCATCGCTTGCGCCGTGCCGGGCATAGGCTTCAACCAGCGGCGCCGCATCCGTTCCCGTATTACCAAACAGGTAGCGAACATTCAGCCGCCGCAACGTACGCAGGAAAATCTCCGCGACGTTCTTTGAATTGATCACGATACGATCCCTCGCTGCCCGATAAACGCCGCCTGCAAAACTGCGAACCAGCACACCACCCGGCATCCGCACTTCGCCGCGGCAGGACTGCCCGGCTGCCGATCGTTCCGCTCCGGTGTGGCTGGCTTGATGCTTGATCGACCAACGCTCTCATAGCGAACTATAGCCACGCTATTCGTCATTTCAAACTGGCGGCCTGCTTGCGAAGCGATTCGACGTCGATCTTGTTGAACTCCGGAACGAAAGCGTTCGTATAAAGTCTCGACACATCGACATCGGTTGATTTCAGTTCACCTCCCTGATGGAGAGCCGCCACGAAATCCTTCCAGGCATGATCCGAGTACTCTCCGAACTTTCTGCTGCTTTCTTCCGGGAACGCCAGGTAGCTCCTCATGCGCGACTGCAGGATGTGCCGCCCTCGCGCTAGCACCTCCTCCTCGGTCGCACCCGACGGCCTGAGCGTCGGATTATGTTTGTAGAAGCTGCGAACACAGAAATCCGGATTGGTCTCGCAAACGATCACACCCTTGGTGAAGGCTCGCCCGAAGCCGACTACAATCCCGGGCTTGTCCTTAATCGTGTCGACATGAGCAACGAATCCGTTCGAGAAAAGGTCAAGGTACTTTTGAGGCTGCTGAAGCCGCCTGAGCTTGGCGCCCGTTACCTCGAAGGCCGCGATATTCGTATCAAACGTATTATAGACATCGACGTCATGATTGACGACGGCACGGAACGCCGGTCCCCCGACACCGATGGTGAGAAACGAGTAGTCCTTGGTCAACGCCAGACCAAGCTCCGCCAGGATCGCCCGCGTTACGACGACATGAGTATTGGCAAGGGCACCCACACCGATCTTCTTACCATTCCGAAGGTCGGACAGCGATTTGATCGGGCTATCGTCCAGCACCAGGAATTCCCATATCGACTGACGTGCAGCGTTGTAGAAGAACTGCACAGGCATCGGATCGCGGCCGGGCTGATTTGATAAAATCAACAGCGACGGATCCGGAAATCCGATGGTTACGCTCTTATTGATGATTTGAGGAATCAAAACAGAAGCGCCCTGGAAATTGCGAAAATCCAGTTCCAGATTCTCTTGCTCGAAAAAGCCAAGCTCGACGGCGGCAAACACGGGTCCGAAGGTCAGGCTCGTCGCGGTCGCCTGACCGACGATTATCTTTTCGGCAGCTACGACCCCCGACACGCTGGACGCGACTATCGTCGTCGCGGCGACCGCACATGCAAAGCGCCTTATGGCCGTATAAATTATTCTCATTACAGCCTCCTTTTCTCGTTTCCCTCTGTAAGTATAACGCGAGCACGGCGTCGGAAATTTCAAAATCCAAGATTGCATTGGCTATATTGTGCTGGTATCGGCTGCCATGTCGAACGGGACGGGTCATCAAACCGTGTCAACACGGGATTCGTTACGAGCCCGTGCCTGAATTTTCCTAATGCGCACCGACGGCGAGGGGCTGGCGATCAGTTTCAGCGTCGAAGGCTGTCTGCCGCCGCTCATGTGACACGTCGTTATAGAGGGTCATGCGCATGCGGGGGGAACGGCCGAGGCTTATGACCAACGTCTCCATGGCGTGCGGGGTCATTTCGTGGCCATGGCTCGCGCCGGCCGAGCGTGAGATCGTCTCGTCCATCAGCGTGCCGCCGAGATCATTGACGCCGGCCTGAAGACAGGCGCGAATGCCGGCGTGACCGAGTTTCACCCATGACGCCTGTACATTGGAAATCCGCCCGTGCAGCGCCAGCCGGGCAACGGCGTGCATCAGAATGGTCTCACGGAAGGTCGGCCCCTTACGGGAGCGGCCCTTCAGGTAGACCGGCGCCGCCATGTGCACGAACGGCAGCGGCACGAACTCGGTAAAGCCGCCCGTCTCGTCATGCAAGTCGCGGATACGCAGGATATGCCGCGCCCAATGCTCGTAGCGATCGACATGACCGAACATGATCGTCGCCGTGCTGCGCAGGCCTGTTCGATGCGCCGTCCTCATCACGTCAAGCCATTCGGCAGTCCTGATCTTGTCCGGGCAGAGTACCGCGCGCACCTCGTCATCGAGGATTTCCGCCGCCGTCCCCGGCAGCGTGCCAAGCCCGGCACGCTTCAATTCTGCAAGGAACTCGGCAACGGGTATCCCTAACGTCTTCGCGCCCTGAAACACCTCCAGCGGCGAGAAGGCATGGATATGCATTTGCGGTGCTGCCGCTTTCACGGCGCGACAAATCTCAAGATAAGTCGCTCCAGTATAGGCCGGATGGATGCCGCCCTGCATGCACACCTCGGTCGCGCCGCGCGTCCATGCCTCGCGCACGCGCAAGGCAATCTCGTCGAGACCGAGATCATATGGCCGCCCACGCAGGTTCTCCGACAGCTTGCCCTTGGAGAAGGCACAGAACTGGCATTTGAAGTAGCAGATGTTGGTGTAGTTGATGTTGCGCGTCACCACGTAGCTGACGGTATCGCCATTGACTGCGCGACGGAGTTCGTCGGCGGCGCGGCACACCGCCGCGAAGTCGGCATCCTCCGCTGCGAACAGCATTACGATCTCGCCCTCGTCCAGCCGCCGTCCCGCCTGCGCCCGGGCAATAATCCCTGAGCATGCGCTCAGAACGGCTGGCGCAGCCCTGCCATCGAGCAACGCAAGGTCCTTTACCGGCGGCTCGATCGTGGCCCCTGGACACCAGTTGTCGCTGCGGGGCCAACCATTGCCGTCCACCAGTTGCAGCAGCGTCGTGCGCAGCGCCGGGTCCACCCAGCGCCCGGACTCCCGCACATAGGCCGGATAGATCGCAAGCCGCTCCGTCAATATCTTGCCGCCCTGCCGCGTCGTCGCCTCCAGCCGCGCCAGATGCGGCCATGGCGCTTCCGGATTGACGTGATCCGGTGTCACCGGCGACACCCCGCCCCAGTCGTTGATGCCGGCTGCAACCAGCCGGTCGAGCACGCCCGGGCTGAGGTTGGGCGGCGCCTGGATGGTCATCGCGGGGCGGAACAGAAGCCGGGCGATCGCAATGGTCCAAAGATGTTCGTCCAGTGCTACCGCCGCGACATCCGCCATCCGGGTATTCGGCTTCGGCCGGAAGTTCTGGACGATGATCTCCTGCAAATGGCCGTGGCGCTCGTCGAGCGCGCGCAGCGCTAGCAGCGCCTCGACCCGCTCCTGCCGTGTCTCGCCGATGCCGATCAGGATGCCGCTGGTGAACGGCACCTTCTGCTCGCCGGCCAGCGCGATGGTGGCGAGCCGCGCCTGCGGCGCCTTGTCAGGCGAGCCGAAATGCGGGCCGCCGCGCCGGCACAGCCGCTCGGATACGCTTTCCAGCATGATGCCCTGCGAGACGGAAACCGTCCGCAGGCATGCGATGTCGTCGGCTGCCATCAAACCCGGATTGAGGTGCGGCAGCAGGCCCGTCTCCTTAAGCACCAGCCGCGCCATCGCCGCAAGGTAGGCCAGCGTGGTGGGATAACCCAGCGCCGCCAGTTCCTCGCGCGCGACGCGGTAGCGTGCCTCCGGCTTGTCGCCGAGCGTGAACAGCGCCTCCTTGCAGCCGGCGGCCTGACCGGCACGGGCGATCGCCAATACCTCCTCGGGCGTCAGAAACGCGCGCTGCCCTTTGCGCGGCGCATGGGCGAACGTGCAGTAGTGGCAGACGTCGCGGCAAAGCCGGGTCAGCGGGACGAAGACTTTCCGCGAATACGACACCTTGTCGCCGTGCGCGGCGTCGCGCCGGGCCGCGGCAAGCGCCATCAACTCTGGAAGCGGGACGCCGGCCACCAGATCCATCACCTCGTCGCACGTCATATCCGCCGCTTGTAAACGCTCCGCCCGCAGGCGCCTGTCGGCCATCATCGCAACTCCACACTCAACCTGCCTGGACAGGAAGCGAGGGACGGCGCGGCATGACCGGATTCCGATCCCCGCCGCGCCTCCAGCCCAAGCGCCCGGAGGTAGCCGTCTGTATGCGTGGGGGTAGCAAGGTCAAGAAACGCAAAAAGATGGTCCGGCTCGTCCAGGTCGAGGCCGAGATGCCGGTTCTGCACGACCACCGGGCGAATTCCGGCGGCGCCTGCCACACCGACATGACGGGCGAAACTGCCCGGCCCGAAGCAGGGGACAATACGCCCAATCCTGTCCAGCGCCAGCGCATTGGTGCCGCCATCCTGCGACGCGGGCACCAGCGCAACCTGCCCCCGCCGCGCCGCCGCAAGCACCGCAGCAATATCGGCCGGCCTCACGCCAGGCACGTCGCCCGGCAAAACCACGACCGAACCCTCACCGCGCCGCGCCACCGCAGCAAGACCAATCTTGACCGCCGCGTTAGTGCCCTTGTTGCCCTCATCGTCAACGGTGCTGACACCCAAACTGCGTACATGATCCGCCACCTCATCGTCTCCGCTCACCACGACAACCCGCTCGGGCACAACGGCCGCAACCACCGCGGCGAGCACGTCGCCGAGCATGACCCGCGCAAGCGCGGCTCGCTCCGCCACGCCAAGGATCGGTGTAAGCCGCCGCTTGGCACCATGAAACGACTTCACCGGAACAATGACGAAAGCAACCGTATCAGCCATGCCGATGCCCACCATCCAAATCACCCAACCCTGCAAGACTAAGCGTATCGTCGAAGGCAAGGACGTCCCGCGCCAGCCGGATTTTGGACGTATCGTCCGTCATCAAAGTCGGCACGCCTCGCACCGGCAGATCGATAGTTCCGGCCTCGGTCACATCTCCGGCGTCGATCACCAGCCCATCAATCAAACCGTGATAATGCGCGGCAATAGCGGCGGTGCCGGCCTCGACGCCGAGTTCATCCATGATCTTACGCGTCGGTCCCTTGACCGCCTGACCGCCGATCAACGGCGATACCGCGATAATCGGCACCCTCGCCGCCAGCAAGGCATCACGCAAGCCCGGCACGGCCAGCACAGGGGCGATGCTGAGATAGGGGTTCGAGGGACAGATC
>JBDHSY010000034.1:0-13415 GCA_039808405.1 Xanthobacteraceae bacterium | reverse complement strand
CCGATCGCGCGGCCCGACCCGTCGGTCTATGCGGCGGCCACCATCGCGCGCGGCGGCGAACTGGCCGCCATCGGCGCCTGCGCCGTGTGCCATACCCGCGAGGGCGGCGCGGTCAACGCCGGCGGCCGGGCGCTCGACACGCCGTTCGGCACCGTCTACGCGCCCAACATCACCCCCGATGTCGCGACCGGCATCGGCGCGTGGTCGTATCCGGCGTTCGCGCGGGCGATGCGCGAAGGCATCCACCGCGACGGCCGTCATCTTTATCCGGCGTTTCCCTACACCCACTTCGCCAAGACGACCGACGCCGACTTGCAGGCGCTCTATGCCTACCTGATGGCGCAGCCCGCGGTGGCGGAGCCCAATGTCGAGACCCGGCTGGCGTTTCCCTTCAACCTGCGGCCGCTGATGGCCGGCTGGAATACGCTGTTCCACACCGGCGCCGCCACGCTCACGCCGGACCCTGCACGTTCGGAGCTATGGAATCGCGGCGCCTATCTGGTCGAGAGCCTCGGCCATTGCGGCGCCTGCCACACCCCGCGCAACGCGCTCGGCGCGGAAAAGGCGAGGGCGCGACTGGCCGGCGGCGAGGCCGAGGGCTGGGAGGCGCCGCCGCTGACGGCGCTGTCGCAGGCGCCGATCCCGTGGAGCGAGACCGAGCTTTACGCCTATCTGCGCACCGGCGAGTCGCGCTTCCACGGCGTCGCCGCCGGGCCGATGGCGCCGGTGGTGGCCGAGCTGGCGCGCGTGCCCGACCGCGACATCCGGGCGATGGCCGTCTATCTCGCCTCGCTCAATCCGCAGGCGCTGCCGGCGAGCGGCGAGGCGGCGCTGGCGGCGAAGCTCGAAGCCGTCACCGCGACCAGGGTGATCGACGCCTCGCCGGCGGGCGGCCGCATCTACGAGGCGGCCTGCGCGGTGTGCCATCAGGTCGGCGGCCCGCCGCTGTTCGGCGCGCGGCCATCGCTCGCGCTGAACACCAATCTGCACAGCGCCGTGCCCGACAATCTCATCCAGGTGATCTTGCACGGCATCCCGAAGCCGGCGATCACCGACCTCGGCTACATGCCGGGCTTCGCCGGCAGTTTTAGCGATGCGCAGGTCGCAGACCTCGTCCACTACCTGCGCGCGCAGTTCGCGCCCGACAAGCCGGCATGGGGCGACGTCGCGGCAGCGGTCGCGCGGCTGCGGGCGGTGCCGCGGCCGTAACGCCGCTATTTGTCCGCCGCCTCCGCCATCGTCTCCAGCGCATCGATCTTGCAGACGATGACGCGGCGGCGGCCGGAATCCACGATGCCCTTCTCCTCCCAGGCGCTGAGCGTGCGGCTCACCGTATGCAGCGTGGTGCCGGTCATCTCGGCGAGGTCCTGGCGCGACAGCGGGAAGGCGATCTCGATGCCGCGCGCGGTGCGGTGCCCGGCCTGCCGCGCCAGCCGCAGCACGGTGTGGGCGATGCGCTGCTCGACGCGCTCGGTGGAGAGTTCCCGCAGTCGCACCTGCATCTCGTGGTAGCGCTCGCCGAGCACGGCCGCAGCGTTGACGGCGATGGCCGCGTGGCGGGTCATCATGTCGCGTATGGTGGCGGCCGGCCAGCCGAACAGGTGGCTGTCGTCGAGCGCGGTGGTGGAGCCGGGGTGCTGGGTGCCGCCGGTCAGCACGGAATAGCCGGCCATCTGGCCGGGGCCGAGATAGCGGATGATGACCTGCGCCCCTTCGGGCGTGGTCTGCGTCACCCGCAGCCGGCCGACGATGACGATATAGAACGTATCCACCGGGTCGCCCTGGCGGAACAGCACGTCGCCGGCCGCGAGCCGCTTGCGAAACGAGGCCGCCTGCAATTCCGCCAGCACCGGGGTCGGGACCCCGGCGAACAGCTCGGACCGCTTCAGGATCTCGATGTCGCGCTGCTGCTCCATGCCGCCCGTCTCAGTTCGAGCCGTCTGGGGGCGAAAAAGCCGCGGGCGCCCGGCGGTCGCGGCCGCCGGTCTGGAATCGCCAAAAATTCGCCCGTTGCAGCATGAGTTTCCCTGTATCCGATCCCCGGTTGCGGGTACATAGTGACGCGGGGTTGCGCCACGGCAAATTCCCCAACTCCCGACAGGGTATGATAGTAAACAGGGGCGAGTGCCGCGGCGCGCGGAACGGCGGGAGGGCATGGCCGGGACCGTGGGCGCCACCTTTCACAGTCGCGGGTTGAAAGCATCGATGCTCAACGTCAACAAGACCGATCTCGTCCGCCACCATGAACCGCAGACGCTGTCGGACCGCTTTGCCGCCGGCAGCGTGCGGGCGGTGGCCTCGATCGCGGCCTCGCTGTTCGGCAAGCGCTACGGCAACCGCGCGGTGGTGCTGGAGACGGTGGCCGCGGTGCCGGCGATGGTCGCCGCCACGCTGTTGCACCTGCACTGCCTGCGCCGCATGATCGACGACCGCGGCTGGGTGCGCGCCTTCATGGACGAGGCCGAGAACCAGCGCGCCCACCTGATGGCGTTCGTGGCCATCACCCGGCCGAGCGGGTTCGAGCGCTTCCTGATCGTCATTGCGCAAGGGGTGTTCTACAACGCCTATTTCCTGCTGCACCTGATCTCGCCGCGCACCGCGCATCGGCTCGCTGGCTATCTGTCGGAAGAGGCCGTGCGCGGCTATACCCAGTACCTCGACCGCCTCGACGCCGGCGAGCAGCCCAACAGCCTGGCGCCGGCCTCGGCGCTGATCTACTGGAACCTCGATCCCGCCGCCCAGCTGAGCGACATGATCGTCGCCATGCGCGAGGACGAGGCGATCCACCGCGACATCCACCACGCCTTTGCCGATGCGCTGGCCTCGGGCAACACCATGCCCGACCTGCCGGGGGCGCCTTAACCGCCTCAACGCACTCCGTCGCCGTCGCGACTGCCCGGCAACTTGCGCCGGCGCAAAGAGATGCGACGCGTTTGCAGCTACGGCTCTCACGACGCTCGTACCGTGCTGTGTTGCGGCGCCCGCCGTCATGAACATTACAAGGAGTTGGAAATGACACGCATGGCAACCTTCGCTCTCGTCGCGGCCAGTCTGGCTGCTCTCGCGACCCCGGCCTTCTCGGCCGAGCACGAGGTGAAGATGCTCAACAAGGGCAGCGACGGCCAGGCGATGGTATTCGAGCCCGCCTTCCTCAAGGTCAAGCCGGGCGATACCGTGAAATTCGTACCGACCGACAAGGGCCACGACGCCGAGTCCATTCCCGGCATGCTTCCCGATGGCGCCGCGCCGTTCAAGGGCAAGCTGTCGCAGGAACTGACGGTGACGTTCGAGAAGCCCGGCCTTTACGGCTACAAATGCGTTCCGCATCTCGGCATGGGGATGGTCGGATTGATCCAGGTCGGCGACGATGCGTCGAACGCGGCGGCGATCGAGGGGGCCAAGCTGCCGCCGCTGGCCAAGAAGCGCCTGAGCGGCTTCCTGACCCAGACCGCGGCCGCGAAGTAAACGCTGCTCCGCTTGCTCAAGGCCCCGCGCCCGGTGACCCCGGACGCGGGGTTTGTTTTGGACCGGCGCGGCTATTTCGCCGCCTCCTGCTCCTCCGCCAGCGTATCGAGCATCAGCGTGGCGTGCGCATAGGCCGAGCCGGCCTTCATCTCCGCGGCCACCCATATCGCCTCCATCAGTTCCTGCGGCGTGGCGCCGGCGCGGCGCGCCGCTTTGGTATGGCCGCGAATGCAGTAGGGGCACTGCGTGGTGTGCGCCACCGCCACCGCGATGAGCTGCTTGATCTTGGCGGGCAGTGCCCCCTCGGCGAACACCTTCTGGCTGAAAGCCTGGAATGCGGCCTCGGTGTCCGGCGCGAGCTGCCGGCGCTGCTGGGCCAGCTCGCGCGTGGCGTGCGGATAGATGTCGTGGTTCACAAGGGCCTCCCGGTTGCGGATGACAAATGAACGTCGGCCGCAAGGCCGGCGCGACAAGGCCGGCGCAATCGGACGCGATCGAAGCGGAAACGCCAAGGCGCCGGCGCCGAGCGGGGCTCGGGACCGGGCCGGTGTCGACGCTCACCCTGCGCTTATTCGGCGGCCTGTGCAAAAGCTGGCGTCATCGCCGCGGCGCGCGCGGCCGCGACCGCCATCCACTCGCGCAACAGCCCCTTGTCCTCCTTGGAGAACGGCGCGCGGCGCTTGACGTCGTCGAGCGTCTCGCCGGGGTGGCAGGCGTCGAAGTCGTCGCGGATCAGCGCTTCGAGCCATGCCTGTTCGCGCGCATCCGCCGGGATCACGTAATGATGGGCGTTGTTCAGCATGCCAACCTCCTCATTCGGCCGCGCGGGGCAGAGCCTCGCTGCGCTCGAGCCGCACGCGCCACAGATCGGGGCCGCGTTCGAGATAGGTCCAGCGGCACAATTCGCCGTAGCGTGCCTCGAACTGGCGGCGCAGCGGCATCGGGTTGTGATCGACCTTCAATTCCAGCGCCGCGCCCGGCACCAGGTGCTCGAACAACTGGGCGACGATGGTGTGGCGCACGCGCGGGGCGATCTCGCGCATGTCGAGCACCCGCACCGTGACAGGCAGGGGGACCGCAATCGTCATATCCGCCTCCAGCTCTGCGCCCGCCGGAACAGGGCGCCGATCCGCTCCGCCACCTCGGCGGCTTCGGCCGCCGGCAGCAGGGTTGCGAGCAGCTCGTGAAAGTATGGCTTCATGATGCGCCCGGTGACGCCGCGCTCGGCATGCATCAGGTCGAGCAGGTTGAGCGCGAGCGGCGACAGCGTGCGCGGGCTGGCGGCCGGATCGAGCACGGCGCGAAGCGCGGCGTCGAGGCGTTTCCAGTCGGCGCCGCAGATGTGGGTCAGTACGTTGTTGAGGTGCGGGTGGCGGCGGAAGGCGATTGCCGTGGCCTGTGCGAGGCGGCCGATGGCGTGCGCCGTTTCCGCACCGGCCGGTGGCGCGGCCACCACCACGCCGCGCGCGACCACGATACCAGGACCGGCGATGGGGTGGGAGGCCCGTCGTTCCGCCTGACGGACAGTGGCAGCGGACAGCATCCCCGATCTCCTAAAAGATGTATTGTAAATATATCTTATCAGCCGCCGGCAGGAACGCAAGCGGCGCCCGTTTGCTGCCGTGTCATGGCTGGATTGCGTCGCCTGCCGAACGCGGAGGGGGAAGCAGGATCGGTTCGCTCCCGCCGCAAGCCGGCGGAAGGGGAGCGCGCCGGCGGCGCGCCCTTGTCCTGAGGCCTAGTTGATCGCGAGCCGGCTCGCGGGCAGGTCCGGCATGTCGTCGTCGAGGTTGGGCCGGGCGAGCTTGCCGTTGAAGGTCAGCCCGCCGCGGTCGGCACCGATCTTGACGTGGTCGCCGTCGGTGACCTCGCCGGCGAGGATCATCTCGGCCAGCGGGTCCTGCACGCTGCGCTGGATCACCCGCTTGAGCGGGCGCGCGCCATAGGCCGGGTCCCAGCCTTTCTCGGCGAGCCAGTCGCGCGCCGTCGGCTCGAGGTCGAGCGTGATCTTGCGATCCTCCAGCAGCCGTTGCAGGCGGCCGAACTGGATCTCGACGATGCGCCCCATCTCGCTCTTCTGCAGCCGGTGAAACAGGATGATCTCGTCGACGCGGTTGAGGAATTCGGGCCGGAAATGCGCCCGCACCAGATTCATCACCTGACCGCGCACCGCATTGGTGTCCTCGCCCTCCGGCTGGTTGACGAGAAACTCCGAGCCGATGTTCGAGGTCATGATGATCAGCGTATTGCGGAAATCGACGGTGCGGCCCTGACCGTCGGTCAGGCGGCCGTCGTCGAGCACCTGCAACAGCACGTTGAACACGTCCGGGTGCGCCTTCTCGACCTCGTCGAACAGCACGACCTGATAGGGCCGCCGCCGCACCGCTTCGGTCAGCGCGCCGCCCTCGTCGTAGCCGACATAGCCGGGCGGGGCGCCGATCAGCCGCGAGACGGAGTGCTTCTCCATGTATTCCGACATGTCGAGCCGCACCATCGCGGTTTCGTCGTCGAACAGGTATTCGGCAAGCGCTTTGGTCAGTTCGGTCTTGCCGACGCCGGTGGGGCCCAAGAACATGAACGAGCCGAGCGGCCGGTTCGGGTCCTGCAAGCCGGCGCGGGCGCGCCGCACCGCGGTCGAGACCGCGCGCACCGCTTCCGCCTGGCCGACGACGCGCCGGCCGAGGCTCTCCTCCATGCGCAGCAGCTTTTCCTTCTCGCCCTCCAGCATCTTGTCCACCGGAATGCCGGTCCAGCGCGACACCACCTGCGCGACGTGGTCGGAGGTCACCGCCTCCTACATCATCGTGCCCTTGCCGTCGGTGTCGCCGGCCGCGCCCTCGACCTCGGCGAGCCGCTTCTCCAGTTCGGGAATGCGGCCGTAGGCCAGTTCGCCGGCCTTCTGGTATTCGCCGCGCCGCTGCGCGTTGGCGAGTTCGATGCGCGCCTGATCGAGCTCGCTCTTGAGCTTCTGGGCGTCCGACAGCTTGCTTTTCTCCGCCTGCCACGTCGAGGTCAGGTCGGCCGAGCGCTTCTCGAGGTCGGCCAGCTCCTTGTCGAGGTTTTCCAGCCGCGTCTTCGAGCCGGGATCGCTTTCCTTCTTCAGCGCCTCCTGCTCGATCTTCAGGCGCACGATGTCGCGGTCGATCGAGTCGAGTTCTTCCGGCTTGGAATCGACCTGCATCTTCAGCCGCGCCGCCGCCTCGTCGACCAAATCGATGGCCTTGTCGGGCAGGAAGCGGTCGGTGATATAGCGGTTGGACAGCGTCGCCGCCGCCACCAGCGCCGAGTCGGTGATGCGCACGCCGTGGTGCTGCTCGTACTTGTCCTTGAGCCCGCGCAGGATCGAGATGGTGTCCTCGACCGTCGGCTCCGACACGAACACCGGCTGGAAGCGCCGCGCCAGGGCGGCGTCCTTCTCGACGTGCTTGCGGTATTCGTCGAGCGTGGTGGCGCCGATGCAGTGCAGTTCGCCGCGCGCCAGCGCCGGCTTCAACAGGTTGGAGGCGTCCATCGCGCCGTCGGCCTTGCCGGCGCCGATCAGCGTATGCATCTCGTCGATGAACAGGATGATGCCGCCTTCCGCCGACGTCACCTCCTGCAACACGGCCTTGAGCCGTTCCTCGAACTCGCCGCGATACTTTGCGCCGGCGATCAGCGCGCCGAGGTCGAGCGCCAGGAGCTTCTTGTCCTTGAGGCTTTCCGGCACGTCGCCGTTGAGGATGCGCAGCGCCAGCCCCTCGACGATGGCGGTCTTGCCGACGCCGGGCTCGCCGATCAGCACGGGGTTGTTCTTGGTGCGCCGCGACAGCACCTGAATCGTGCGGCGGATTTCCTCGTCGCGGCCGATCACGGGGTCGAGCTTGCCGTCGCGCGCGGCCTGCGTCAGGTCGCGGGCATACTTCTTCAGCGCGTCATAGGCGTTTTCGGCGGAAGCCGAATCCGCGGTGCGGCCCTTGCGCAGCGCGTTGATGGCGGCGTTGAGGTTTTGCGGCGAGACGCCGCCCTTGGCGAGCAGTTGCCCGGCCTCGCTGTCCTTGTCCATCGCAAGACCGAGCAGCAGCCGCTCGACGGTGACAAAACTGTCGCCGGCCTTTTCGGCCGCCTTCTCGGCGGCGTCGAAGGCGCGCGCCGTCGCCGGCGCCAGGTAAATCTGGCCGGCGCCGCCGCCGGACACTTTTGGCAGCTTGTTCAGGTCGGCTTCGGTGGCGGCGAGGATGGCGCGCGAATTGCCGCCGGCGCGGTCGATCAGGCCGCCGGCCAGGCCCTCGTTGTCGTCGAGCAGCACCTTCAGAAGATGCAGCGGCGAGAACTGCTGATGGCCCTCGCGCAGCGCCAGCGACTGCGCCGACTGGATGAAGCCGCGCGCCCGCTCGGTATATTTCTCGATATTCATCGTGGTGTCTTCCCTCGGCCTGCCCCGCCCGCCCCGAAGGCACGGATGGAGACATCGTCATGGGGTGATGGTTCGCCCGCGTTGATCCTGGTCAAAAACGGTCGGTCGTCGCGGGCGGCGCCCGCTTGAGGCTCATGTGGGCATTCGACTTTGGCTGTAAAAGAGGCGGACCGGCGAAATCGGCGGCTGGCCGGACGCTCAAAACCGGCTAAAACATCGCCTATGCCAGAGACCCTTTCCGAGACGCCCCCCGCCACCATCACCGCCCTGTACCGCTACCCGGTCAAGGGCCTGTCGCCGGAACCGCTGGCCAGCGCCACGCTGGTGCCGGGCGAGATGCTGGCCGCCGACCGCCGCTACGCGGTCGAGAACGGGCCGAGCGGGTTCGACCCGGCGGCGCCGGCTTTCCTTCCAAAGACCTATTTTCTGATGCTGATGCGCGACGAGCGGCTGGCGGCGCTCAAGACGCATTACGACGACGCGAGCCATGTGCTGACCATCCGCCGCGACGGGCGCGAGGTGGCGCGCGGCGACCTCTCCACGGCGGAGGGGCGGCAGGCAATCGAGACCTATCTCGCCGCCTATTGCGCCGACGGCCTGCGCGGTCCGCCGCGCGTGCTGGCCGCCGCCGGGCACAATTTCTCCGATTTCGCGCCGAAGGTGGTGTCGCTGATCAATCTCGGAAGTCTCGCGGCCATCGCGCGCGAGGTCGGCCAGCCGGTCGATCCCTTGCGCTTCCGCGCCAACGTCTATCTCGACGGCTGGCCGGCCTGGCACGAACTCGATCTGGTCGGCGCGACGCTGGCCATCGGTGAAGCGCGCCTCAAGGTCGTGAAGCGCATCAACCGCTGCGCCGCCACCAATGTCGACCCGGTCACCGCCAGGTGCGATCTCGACATCCCGCAGACCTTGAGGCGCATGCTCGGCCATCTCGATTGCGGCGTCTATACCGAAGTGGTCGCCGGCGGCACGATGGCCCCCGGCGACCGGCTCACCCGGCTTATTCCGGCATGACGTAGGCGTAGACGCGGCTCTTCGAGTAGGTCGCCTCGGCGACGCGGCGGCCGTGATTGCCGGAGACGATGATCGGATTGCCCTTGGCATCGACGCCGCTGACCACGCCGACATGGCCGCCGCGCCGGCCGCGCGACATCACCGCGATGGCGCCGACCTGCGGGCCGGAGACGCGCCGGCCGTAGCTGGCGAACGAGCGCGCCATGTCCGAGCCGGTGCCGCGATGGCCGGAGCGCTCCAGCACCATGTTCATGAAGCGCGCGCACCACAGCCGGCCGCGGCCGGTGGGGTTGCGCCCGATGTAGCGGCGCGCCTCGGCAACGAGGCTGGAGCCGCCACCGAAGCCAGCCTGCGGCTGCATCAGGCTGGCATTGGCGTTGCGGAAACTGGCGATTTGCATCTGCGTCGCGCGCGAACGATGCCGCTGCGCGCGATGGTGGCGGCGCGTGGCCTTGCGATGGGCATGGCGCGTGGCCTTGCGATGGATGTGGCGCGTGGAATGTTTCGCATGTGCGCCGTGGTGGCTGCGCACCTGATGCGCGCCGTGGCGCGAGGGCCCGGCGTGAGACGGGGTGGTCAACGCAACGAACGCAAACGTACAGATCAGCGAAGATACGGCGAGCGCCGGCTTGCGCCACGACCGCCGCAGTGCGGCAACAGACGTCATTCAATCATCCTCAAAACACCCCCGATCCCTGCCGGCCGCGCGAGCGGAGCCGGCTGTGGCGACGTAGAACCACGCCGGATGTGGCGATAAAATGGCCCCAAGTGCCGCGTTGCCGATGAAAGCGCGGGCCTTCCTCGCATGACACAAAGCCGCCGCAGGAATGCCGCGCGCGCTGCGCTATTTGTGCGCGCCGGTCTCGCCCCGGCCGAGCAGGAAAACCGCTTGTTCGCCAAACAGATTCCAGAACCACCAGGGCGCGTTGAAGCGCAGCGGCCGGCCATAGGGGTCGAGCGCCACCGCGCGCTCCATGCGCACGTTGATCTCGTCGCAGAGCTGCACGAAATCCTTGATGGTGCAGAAATGGATGTTGGCGGTGTCGTACCACGTCGCCGGCAGCCGGTCGGTGCGCGGCATCTGGCCCTTGACCATCAGTTGCAGCCGCATCTTCCAGTGCCCGAAGTTCGGAAACGAGACGATGGCGCGGCGGCCGATGCGCAGCATGTGTTCGAGCACCACGCGCGGCTGGCGTGTCGCCTGCAAGGTCTGCGAGAGAATGACGTAGTCGAAGGAATCGTCGGGATAGGAGGCGAGGTCGGTGTCGGCGTCGCCCTGGATCACCGCAAGCCCCTTGGCCACCGACCGGTTGACGCCCTCGCGCGAGATCTCGAGCCCGCGGCCGTCGACGCCGCGGCTTTCCAGAAGCTGCAACAGGTCGCCGTCGCCGCAGCCGATATCGAGCACGCGCGAGCCGTGCTCGACCATCTCGGCGACCAGCAGGTGATCGACGCGCGCGGCCTCGCCGTTGGCCGGGCCGGTCGCCGGCAGCGGCAATGTCGCCTGCTCGCTCATGATGTCGTGTGCCCCGCGCCGAGGCAGCGCGCCACCGCCGCCGAGTCGATGAAGGCGCGCGCGATGTCGAGAAACTCCGGCACGTCGAGCAGGAAGGCGTCGTGGCCCCTGTCGGTCTCGATCTCGGCGAACGACACCCGCGCGCCGCCGGCGTTGAGCGCGCGCACCACGGCCTGCGATTCCGGCGTCGGAAACAGCCAGTCGCTGGTGAACGAGATGACGCAGAAGCGCGTCCGCGTGCCGAGAAACGCTTTCGCCAGCGTGCCCTCGTGGTCGGCGGCGATGTCGAAATAGTCCATCGCCCGCGTCAGGTAGAGATAGCTGTTGGCGTCGAAGCGCTCGACGAAGGACGAGCCCTGATGGCGCAGATAGCTTTCGACCTGGAAGTCGGCGTCGAAGGAGAATGTCGGCAGCTCGCGGTTCTGCATGCGGCGGCCGAACTTGCGATGCAGTGCTGCGTCCGACAGGTAGGTGATGTGCGCGGCCATGCGCGCCACCGCGAGGCCGCGGCGCGGATGCGTGCCCTCGGCGAAGTAGCGGCCGCCGCGCCAGTCGGGGTCGGCCATCACCGCCTGCCGGCCGACCTCGTCGAAGGCGATGTTCTGCGCCGAGTGGCGCGGGCCGGTCGCGACCGGCAGGGCCGCGAACACGCGCTCGGGGTAGGCCGCCGCCCATTGCAGCACCTGCATGCCGCCCATCGAGCCGCCGGCGACGCACAACAGCGTGTCGATGCCGAGCCGGTCGAGCAGCATCGCCTGCGCCCGCACCATGTCGGGAATGGTGACGACGGGGAAATCCAGCCCCCACGGCCGGCCGGTGGCGGGGTTGGTCGAGGCCGGGCCGGAGGAGCCCATGCAGCCGCCGATCACGTTGGCGCAGATCACGAAGTAGCGCTCGGTGTCGATCGGCCGGCCGGGGCCGATCATGGTTTCCCACCATCCCGGCTTGCCGGTCACCGGATGGATGTTGGCGACGTGCTGGTCGCCGGTCAGCGCATGGCAGACGAGGATGGCGTTGCTGCGCTCGGAATTGAGCGTGCCGTAAGCCTGATAGGCGATCTGGAACGGCGCGAGATCGACGCCGCAGTCGAGCCTGAGCGGTTCGTCGGGACCGAACGTCGCCACCAGCGACGAGGGATGATCGACCTCGCGCTCGCGGCCGCCGTCGCCTGATGTGATCCCGGCAAGCTCGGACATTGCCTCTCCGGACTCTAGGCCCAAAAAAACCGGCCTGAACGTAACGTTCGGCCGGGAGCACTTGTGTCCCCGGCCTTTTAGCGAGTTGTTTAACGTGGCTGCAAGCCGGCCGGCTCAAATGACCACGGAATGTGGCTCACAGGTAATCCCGTGGCCGCTTTCCGTCAAGATGGGGCCGGCGCGGGGATAACGGCGGGGCCGTCGGCGGGCCGGCGGAGCGCAATGTTTCCTTTGCTTTCGCGGCCTTGCGTGCTTATTCATGCCGGGCCGGCGGCGGCGCCCGTGGCGCGCCGCGCCGTGGCTGCCGTCGCTGGGTCGCCGTCCAGAGTTGCTGTCCAAGGTGCCGTCCATGTCCAACGCCGCATCCGCGCCGTCGCTGCAGGATCTGCGCCAGGAGATCGACCGCATCGATCAGCAGGTCCACACCCTGCTGATGGAGCGCGCCGACATCATCGATCGCCTGATCGCGGTGAAGAAGACCCAGGAGGTCGGTTCCGCGTTCCGTCCGGCGCGCGAGGCCGACATGATGCGCCGGCTGGTCGAGCGCCATCGCGGCATCCTGCCGCTCGACACCATCGAGGGCATCTGGCGCGTCATCATCGCCACCTTCACCCATGTGCAGGCGCCGTTCGCGGTGCACGCCGACCTGTCGCCGGGCGAATCCGCGATGCGGGATTCGGCGCGCTTCCATTTCGGCTTCGTGGTGCCGTTCGTGCCGCATTTTTCCGCCGACGCGGCGGTCGCGGCGGTGGCCGGCTCGCGCGGCGATCTCGCGCTGGTGTCGGCGTCGTCCAGCCGTGCGCCATGGTGGAGCGCGCTGGAGGCGGAGGACGCGCCGAAGATCATCGCCCGCCTGCCGTTCGTCGAGCGGCCCAACCATCCGGCCGCGATGCCGGTGTTCGTGGTGTCGCGCGTCGCCGCGGACGCCATTGTGCGCGAGGTCGAGATGTGGAGCGTGCGCGTCTCCGGCTGGAACGCGGCGGTGGCGCGAGCCTTGGCGCCGTTCGCCGAGATCATCGCGGTGCCGGACGCCGCCTCCGACGGCGCGGCGCTATTGGTCTCGGTGCCGGCCGCCGACGGTTTCGACAAGGTTCGCGCCGCGCTCGTCAACGCCGGCGCCTCGGTGCGCTCGGCGGCCCTCGTCGGCGGTCATGCCACGCGCTATACGGTGGCGCCGCCCGGCGGCGCCTGACCCGTTTCGCCCGCCCTCGTTTCCTCCGGAGCCTTCCGATGTCGTCCCCGCAGCCGAATCCCGGCATTCTTGACATTGCCCCCTACACGCCGGGCAAGACCCCGCAGCCGATGGCCGGGCGCAAGGTGTTCAAACTGTCCGCCAACGAGACGCCGCTCGGCCCCTCGCCGAAGGCGGTGGCCGCCTTCACGGCGGCGGCGGCGCATCTGGAGGACTATCCCGAGGGCACCTCGCGCGTGCTGCGCGAGGCGATCGGCCGGGTGTTCGGGCTCGACCCCGACCGCATCGTCTGCGGCGCCGGCTCCGACGAGATCCTCAACCTGCTGGCGCACACCTATCTCGGCCAGGGCGACGAGGCGATCCTGACCACGCACGGCTTCCTGGTCTACCCGATCGCCACCAGGGCCAACGGCGCGACGCCGGTGATCGCGCCGGAGCGCGAGTACACGGCCGACGTCGATGCCATTCTGGCGCGCGTCACGCCGCGCACCAGGCTGGTGTGGCTCGCCAACCCCAACAATCCGACCGGCACCTATCTGCCGTTCGACGAGGTCAAGCGGCTGCGCACAGGCTTGCCCGCGCACGTCGTGCTGGTGCTGGACGCCGCCTATTCCGATTTCGTCGCGCGCAACGACTATC
>JBDHSY010000033.1:0-13448 GCA_039808405.1 Xanthobacteraceae bacterium | reverse complement strand
GGCGACCATGCCCGCTTCGAGCAGACCTACTTCTCCTCCTACAGGGGCAAGTACTTCTCCGGCGACGGCTGCCGCCGCGACGCCGACGGTTATTACTGGATCACCGGCCGCGTCGACGACGTCATCAACGTGTCCGGTCACCGCATGGGCACCGCCGAGGTCGAAAGCTCGCTGGTGGCGCATGACGCGGTGTCGGAAGCCGCCGTGGTCGGCTATCCGCACGACATCAAGGGGCAGGGCATCTACGCCTATGTCACGCTGATGGCGGGCGTCGAGCCGAGCGAGCAGTTGCGCAAGGACCTGGTCGCCTGGGTGCGCAAGGATATCGGGCCGATCGCCTCGCCCGACATGATCCAGTTCGCGCCCGGCCTGCCGAAGACGCGCTCCGGCAAGATCATGCGCCGCATCCTGCGCAAGATCGCCGAGGACGAGCCGGGCAGCCTCGGCGATACCACGACGCTGGCCGATCCGACCGTGGTCGACGACCTCGTCAAGAACCGCCAGAACAAGAAGGCCATGGCCTGATTGTTGGCCTGATCCTTATCGGCCCGCGCGGCTGCAAAAAACCCCCGGAGCCCGCTCCGGGGGTTTTTCGTTTGAGCGGTTTCCATCCGTATCCCGGACGCGATGTAGCACGAAAGCGCTGCATTGCCGATCCGGGATCGCCGCATGGGGAAAGGCTGCCGCTGTAACGGTCCCGGCTCTGCGGGTAGCGGCGCGCCATGCCGCTACCCGCGTCCGGGACACGATCGTCCGACCGGAGCAAAAGTGCGCCGCCGCGTGGGCCGCGGCTCACGACAATGTCAGCGCCGGCCCGGCCGAGCGCCGGCATTTCTTCTGCGCTGTTGTTTCCTCGTCATTTACTTTCCTGCCGGCATTTTCTTACTAGAGCTTCCCGTGGGCGGTCCGTGCGGGCGTCGCGGCAGGATGGAGGCGGAGGTGGCGGTGACGGGTTCGATGGGCCGGGGCTGCGGCGCGCAAGTCGCCGTTCTCGGCGCGGTGCTGGCGGTGGGGTTGACGGCGGCGGCTGCGCCGGCCGTGGCGCGGCCCGATGCGGTCGCCTTCCGCGGCGACGTCGCGCCCGGCACCGTCGTGGTGAACACGCGCGAGCGAAAGCTCTATCTGGTGGTCGAGCCGGGGCGCGCCATCCGCTATCCCGTCGGTGTCGGCAAGGCCGGCAAGCAGTGGTCGGGCGCGACCCGCATCGACGGCAAGTACCGCAACCCGGCATGGTCGCCGCCGGCCGAGGTCAAGCGCGACAACCCGCGGCTGCCCGACGTCATCCCCGGCGGCTCGCCGGCCAACCCGATGGGGGTGGCGGCGATGACGCTCGCCGGCGGCGAATACGCCATCCATGGTACCAACCGGCCGGGCTCGGTCGGCGGCTTCGTGTCCTACGGCTGCATCCGCATGTACAACGACGACATCACCGATCTCTATGCGCGGGTGTCGGTCGGCACGCCGGTGGTGGTGGTCGCGCGCTAACCGGCGCCACTTTTCTGCTTCTACTGGCGCTTTCTGCCGCCGCTTCAGAAATCGGAGGCGATGCCCTTGCGCTCCCAGTCGCCGTAGCGGGTCGGCTCAGGCCCTTCCGGCCCCTGATGTTCGGTCGGGGCAGGCTTGGCAGCCGCCTCGGCGGCGCGTGCGGCCCGCCGTGCCTCGGCTTCGGCGAGCGCGCGCTCGGCCGCGGCGGCAAGCGGCTTGCGCTTCACCTCGCCCGTCTTGCTCGACGCGGTGGGATCGTTGGTCATGACGGTGTCTCCGTATGCCGGGATGGCCTTGCGCTGACGCGCCCGGGCCGGTTCCCTCAAGGCGGGCGCCGATGGCGGTGCCGCTTGGGTTGGCATCATAACCCGGTAACGCGGCGCCGCTGTGGATCGTTCGGGCGATTCTTACATTTGGCATATTCGGGTGCGAGTTTCGGATTCGCCTGCCGACCGCTGCCGATCCGCCCGCGCTGGGTTTGGGCTTCGGCCGTTTTTCACCCGAATGTTGCGTTGTTCATGATGACCTCACGATTCGCGCCGCCGACCGAGGCACAGGGCCTCGCCGCGCGCCGCGTCGCTGCCGATATTGTCGACGGCGTTCTCAATCGCCATCGCACCCTGGACGAGCAGCTCGAAGGCACGGGCAGCCATCCCGGCATCAAGATGCTGCCGGACCGCGACCGCGCGTTGATGCGCCGGCTGGTCGCCACCGTGCTGCGCCGGCTCGGCACGCTCAACCACCTGCTGGCGCGGCTGCTCGATCGCGGCGTGCCGGCGGACGCGCCGCGTGCGCGCAGCGCGCTGTTGATCGGCGCCGCGCAGATTTTGTGGATGGACGTGCCCGACCACGCCGCCGTCGATCTGTCCGTGCGGCTCGTTCAGGCCGACCGCCGCGCCGCCAAATATGCCGGCCTGGTCAACGCCGTGCTGCGGCGTTGCGCCCGCGACGGGGCCGCCCTGGTCGCCGAGACCGAGGCCGAGGCGCTCGATATCCCGCCGTGGCTGCTGGCGCGCTGGCAGGCGCATTACGGCGCGGCCACCGCGCTGGCCGCGGCGCGCGCGGTCGGCGTCGAGCCGGCGCTCGACGTCACGGTGAAAGGGTACGCGCCCTACTGGGCGGGCCGGCTGCACGGCGAGGTGCTGCCGACCGGGTCGGTGCGCGCGGTGCTGCATGGCGCGGTGCCGATGCTGCCCGGCTACGACGACGGCCAGTGGTGGGTGCAGGATGCCGCCGCGGCGCTGCCGGCGCGGCTGTTCGGCGACGTGACGGGCCGCCGCCTCGCCGACCTGTGCGCGGCGCCGGGCGGCAAGACGGCGCAACTCGTCCATGCCGGCGCCACCGTCACCGCGGTCGAACGCTCGCCGCATCGCATGACGCGGCTGCGCGACAATCTCGGCCGGCTGAAGCTCGAGGCCGAGACGGTGGTGGCCGATGCCGTCGAGTGGGACGGCGCGCCGGGCGGCTTCGACGGCGTGCTGCTCGACGCGCCCTGCACCGCGACCGGCACCATCCGCCGCCACCCCGACGTCGCCTGGCTCAAGCAGGAAGCCGATATCGCGGCACTGGCCGGGGCGCAGCGCAAACTGCTGCACCGCGCCGCGGCGCTGCTCGCCCCCGGCGGAACGCTGGTCTATTGCACCTGCTCGCTGGAACCGGAGGAGGGCGAGGCGGCCATCGAGGGGCTGCTGGCCGAGGACAGCGGCCTTCGCCGCGCGCCGATCGAGGCAGCGGAGGTGGCGGGCCTCGCCGACAGCGTGACGGAGGCCGGCGACCTGCGCACGCTGCCCTGCCACCTGCCGCATGCCGATCCGCGCCTCGGCGGCCTCGACGGCTTCTACGCCGCGCGCCTCGTCCGCGCCTGAGGGCTGCCGGACGCGCCCCACGCCGCGACCCGAGGTGCGGCGTTTTGGTGTTGGGACGGTTTCCGGATTAAAAGGGATTCGTTGAGAATCGTCTGAATCTCCGGGTTTCCTTGATTGAGCAGGGGCGCGTGTCGATCGCTTATCGCCGCCGGTTGTCGAGCCTTGTGCTGCGCCGCCTCACGCGCAACCTGCTGGCGCGCGCCGCGCGTGGCCCGGCCACCGCCTCCCGCTTGTGGCCGGGGCGGGCCGACCGGCTGATCATCGCGCCGCAGGACCTGCATACCGCCGACACCACCCGCGCCACCGAGATCTATGCCGGCCGCTTCGTCTTCGCCGGCAAGATCGTCACCTGCCACGGCCGTTCGGTGTTCGAGCTGGAGCCGCCGTCGGAGGACTGGGAGGCGGCGCTGCTCGGCTTCGGCTGGCTGCGCCACATGCGCGCCGCCGATACCGCGATCGCCCGCGCCAATGCCCGCGCGCTGCTCGAGGACTGGTTCGCCACCCCCGGCCGCAAGAGCCCTGCCGCCCACCGCATCGACGTGCTGGCGCGCCGCGTGATTTCGTTGCTGGCCCATGCGCCGCTGGTGCTGGGCGATGCCGACAGCCGCTTCTATCGCCGCTATGTCCGCCACATCGCCCGCGATCTCCATCGCCTGCGCGCCGCCGCGCCAGGCGGCCCCGATGGCGTGCCGCGTCTCCAGGCGTCGATTGCGCTGTGCTACGGCGCGCTGTGCCTCGCCAACCAGGCCCGCGCCATCCGCTCGGCGACGCGGCGGCTGACCGACGAACTGCAACGCCAGATCCTGCCCGACGGCGGCCATATCTCCCGCAATCCCGGGGCGCTGGTCGACCTGCTCGCCGACCTGTTGCCGCTGCGTCAGGCGTTCACCGCCCGCAACCTCGCCCCGCCGCAGGCGCTGCTCAACGCCATCGACCGCATGATGCCGATGCTGCGCTTTTTCCGCCACGGCGACGGCTCTTTCGCGCTGTTCAACGGCATGAGCGGCACGCCCACCGACCTCGTCGCCACGCTGCTCGCCTACGACGACAGCCAGGGCCAGCCGCTCGCCAGCATGCCGCATTCCGGCTTCCAGCGGCTGGAGGCGGGCGGCATGGCCGTGATCGTCGATAGCGGACCGCCGCCGCCGCCGGCCGTCAGCCACGATGCCCATGCCGGCTGCCTGTCGTTCGAACTGTCCTCGGGCGCGAGCCGCATCGTGGTCAATTGCGGCATGCCGGAGAGCGGCCGCGACGGCTGGCGCAGCTTTGCCCGCACCACGCCGGCGCATTCGACGCTCGTCTGGCACGAGGCGTCGTCGTGCGAGTTCGTCGAGCGCTCGGCGGTCAAGCGCCTGCTCAAAGGCGCGCCGATCGTCAACGGGCCGGCCGAGGTCGAGGCCGAGCGCGAGCCGATCGACGACGGCGTGCTGCTGGCGCTGTCGCACGACGGCTATGCCGGGCGGTTCGGCGTCATCCATCGCCGGGTGCTGGCGGCGGCGGCCGACGGCCACCGCCTCGACGGCGAGGACAGCCTGGTGCGCACCGGCCGCGCGCGCGGCCGCAACGCGGCCGACGACTACGCCATCCGCTTTCACCTGCACCCGTCCGTCAAGGCGAGCCGCCTCAACGACGCCCGCAGCGTGATGCTGATGCTGCAAAACCGCGAGGTGTGGATTTTCGAGGCGGCCGACGACCGCGTCGACCTCGAGGACAGCGTATTTCTCGCCGCCAGCGACGGGCCGCGCCGCACCGCTCAGATCGTCATCCGCCAGCACCTGCGCGACGCCGACAGCGTGCGCTGGAGCTTTGTCCGCTCGACCGCCTCGCCGTCGGTCACGGCGGCGCGCCGCCAGGCCCGCCACGAGCCGGAACTGCCGCTTTAGAGCTTTTCCGCTTCTGATGGAATCAGAAGCGGAGCTCTTTGATTTTGTTTTGACGCGTTTTCTTCACGCGAACCGGCCGTCGCCGGGCCGGAGCCGGCTATGGCCAGGCGAAGGCCGGTTCCCACCCTCGGGTCAAGCCCGAGGGCATGCTTCGCTTGAAAACGCTATAGCCCGGTTTTGTCACCGGAAACCGCGCCGGCGCCGGCCCGGCCGGTTGCTTGGCAGTTCCTTGGCGCGCCAATTCGTGCTAGGCGCAACCCGCGCTCGGACGGAAACGCTTTTGGTCCGTCATGGCCGGGCTTGTCCCGGCCATCCACGTCTTCTCTGCTGAAAAGTTGTAAAGACGTGGATACCCGCGACAAGCGCGGGCATGACGCAGCAATTCCAAGAAACGCACCACGTTCGGGTTGCCGCTGCCCTCCTCTAGGACTTTTCGCCATGGCTCAATCGACCCGGCGCGTGACCCGCGCCCTCATTTCCGTTTCCGACAAGACCGGCCTGATCGACTTCGCCCGCGCGCTGGCGGGCCACGGCATCGAACTCGTCTCCACCGGCGGCACCGCCAAGGCGATTGCCGCGGCCGGGCTCACGGTGCGCGACGTGTCCGATCTCACCGGCTTCCCGGAGATGATGGACGGGCGGGTCAAGACGCTGCATCCCAACGTCCATGGCGGGCTGCTGGCGATCCGCGACAACGCCGAACACGCCAGGGCGATGGCCGACCACGGCATCGCGCCGATCGATCTGCTGGTGGTCAACCTCTACCCGTTCGAGGCGACGGTCGCGAAGGGCGCGAGCGAGGAGGACTGCATCGAGAATATCGACATCGGCGGCCCGGCGATGATCCGCGCCGCCGCCAAGAACCACGGCGACGTCGCCGTGGTGGTGGAGGCTTCCGACTACGGGTCCGTGCTCGACGAGCTTGCTGCCAACAACGGCGCGACCTCGCTCGAGCTGCGCCGGCGCCTTGCCGCAAAAGCCTATGCGCGCACCGCCGCCTACGATGCCGCGATCTCCAACTGGTTCGCCGAGCGGCTCAAGACGCCGGCGCCGGACTACCGCGCCATCGGCGGGCGTCTGGTCGAGGCGCTGCGCTACGGCGAGAACCCGCACCAGTCGGCGGCGTTCTACCGCACCGACGCGGCGCGCGCCGGCGTCGCCACCGCGCGGCAGGTGCAGGGCAAGCAGCTCTCCTACAACAACATCAACGACACCGACGCGGCCTATGAATGCGTCGCCGAGTTCGATCCTGAGCGCACCGCGGCCTGCGTCATCGTCAAGCACGCCAACCCGTGCGGCGTCGCCGAGGGCGCCGATCTGGTGGACGCCTATCGCAAGGCGCTGGCCTGCGATTCCACGTCCGCGTTCGGCGGCATCGTCGCGCTCAACCGCACGCTCGACGCCGACGCCGCCCGCGCCATCACCGGCATCTTCACCGAGGTGATCATCGCCCCCGAGGCGACCGAGGAGGCGATCGCCATCGTCGCGGCCAAGAAGAACCTGCGGCTGCTGCTGGCGGGCGCGCTGCCCGATCCGCGCGGTGCCGGCCTGACCGCCAAGACCGTCGCCGGCGGTCTATTGGTGCAGAGCCGCGACAACGCCGTGGTCGACGACATGACCTTGACGGTGGCGACCAAGCGCGCGCCGACCGAGGCCGAACTGCGCGACCTGCGCTTTGCCTTCCGCGTCGCCAAGCACGTCAAGTCGAACACCATCGTCTATGCCAGGGAGCTTGCCACGGTCGGTATCGGCGCCGGCCAGATGAGCCGGGTCGATTCGGCGCGCATCGCCGCGCGCAAGGCGCAGGACGCGGCGCTTGAGGCCAAAATGGCCGCGCCGTTGACGAAGGGCTCGGTGGTGGCCTCCGACGCCTTTTTCCCGTTCGCCGACGGTCTATTGGTGGCGATCGAGGCCGGCGCGACGGCGGTGATCCAGCCCGGCGGCTCGATGCGCGACAACGAGGTGATCGAGGCCGCCGACGCCCACGGCATCGCCATGGTGTTCACCGGCACGCGGCATTTCCGGCACTGAAATTGTATCTTGATCGTCATTGCCGGGCATAGCCCGTCGAAGACGGGCGTAAACGCCCTTTTGACCCGGCAATCCATCCTTTTTTTAGAAGATGGATGCCCGGATCAAGTCCGGGCATGACGATGATTGTGACGAACGAGCAAGCACTACTTCTTTCGCTCGCCCGCAACCGGCACGCCCCAGATTTCGGCGGCGTAGTCGCGGATGGTGCGGTCGGCGGAGAACCACGCCATCCGCGCGGTGTTGAAAAGGCTGGTGCGCGCCCATTGCCCGGGCGCCTGCCAGTCGCGATCGATACGGCGCTGGATTGCGTAGTAGGCGGCGAAATCGGCCGACACCAGGTAGTGGTCGAGATAGCGCAGCGCGTGCGCCACCGACCTGAAGCGGCCGGGGTCGTCGGGCGAGAAGTCGCCGCGCTCCAGCGCGCGGATCGCGCCCGCAAGCGGCGGCGAGGCATCGATCTCGGCCGTGGCGTCGAGGCCGCAAGCCCGCCGCGCCACCACCTCGTCGGCGGTCATGCCGAAGATGTAGATGTGGTCGGCGCCGACCTGATCGCGGATTTCGATGTTGGCGCCGTCGAGCGTGCCGACGGTCAGCGCGCCGTTGAGCGCCAGCTTCATGTTGCCGGTGCCGGAGGCTTCCATCCCGGCGGTTGAAATCTGCTCCGACAGGTCGGCGGCCGGAATGATGCGCTCGGCGAGGCTGACGCTGTAGTCCGGCAGGAACGCCACCCTGAGCAGGCCGCGGATCGCGGGGTCGTTGTTGACGACCTGGCCCACGTCGTTGATCAGCTTGATGATCAGTTTTGCGAAGTGGTAGCTCGCCGCCGCCTTGCCGGCGAAGATCTTGACGCGCGGCGTCCACGGCGCGTCCGGCGCCTCGCGCATCGCATGGTACAGCGCGATGGTCTCGACGATGTTGAGAAGCTGGCGCTTGTATTCGTGGATGCGCTTGATCTGCACGTCGAACAGCGCGTCGGGATCGACCGCGATGCCGAGCCGGCTGGCGATGAGGCGGCCGAGCGCCGCCTTGTTGTGCCGCTTCACCGCCGAAAGCCGGCGCAGGAATTCGCCGTCATCGGCGTGCCGTTCGAGCAGGCGCAGGCGTTCGGGATCGTCGAGCACGGCGTCGCCGCACGCCTCGCGCGCCAGCCGGGTCAGGCCGGGGTTGGCCTGCATCAGCCAGCGGCGGAAGGTGATGCCGTTGGTCTTGTTGTTGATGCGGCCGGGATAGAGCACGTTGAGGTCGCGGAACACCGTCTCCTTCATCAGTTCGGTGTGCATCGCCGAGACGCCGTTGACCGCGTGCGAGCCGACGAAGGCGAGCGGCCCCATGCGCACGCGGCGTTCGACGCCCTCGCCGATCAGCGACACCGAGGCCAGGAAGCCGTCGTCGCCGGGGCGCAATCGCGCGGCGCGTTCGAGGTGCTGCAGGTTGATCTGGTAGACGATCTCCAGATGACGCGGCAAAAAGGCCTCGAACAGTTCGAGCGGCCAGGTCTCCAGCGCCTCGGGCAGCAGCGTGTGGTTGGTGTAGGACAGCGTGGCGGTGACGATGCGCCACGCCGCGTCCCAGTGCAGCCGGTGCTCGTCGACCAGAAGGCGCATCAGTTCGGCGACGGCGAGGCTCGGATGGGTGTCGTTGAGCTGGATCGCGGCGTGATCCGGCAGGGTGTCGAGCGCAAGCCCGGCGCTCAGATGGCGGGCGACGATGTCCTGCAACGAGGCGGACACGAAAAAATACTCCTGCCGCAGCCGCAGCTCGCGGCCGGCCGGGGTCTCGTCGCTCGGGTAGAGAAATCTCGAGATCGCCTCGGCGCGGGCCTGGTCGGAGGCGGCGCCGAGATGGTCGCCGGAGTTGAACACGTCGAGCCGCAGCGGGTCGGGCGCGCGCGCCGACCACAGCCGCAGGCCGTTGACGTGGGCGCCGCGCCAGCCGACGATCGGCGTGTCGAAGGCGACCGCCTCGACGGTCTCCGCCGCCTTCCAGATGCGCCGCTCGCAACCGTCCTCGATGACGGTCTCGACCCTGCCGCCGAAGCGGATGTCGAACACCACTTCCGGCCGCTGGAACTCCCACGGGTTGCCGAACGACAGCCACTCGTCGGGAAATTCCTGCTGCCAGCCCTGCGCGATGATCTGCCGGAACAGGCCGTAATCGTAGCGGATGCCGTAGCCCTGCGCGGGGATACCGAGGCTCGCCATGCTTTCCATGAAGCAGGCGGCGAGCCGCCCCAGCCCGCCGTTGCCGAGCGCCGCGTCCGGCTCCAGTTCGCTGAGTTCGGCGAGGTCGAGCCCGAGTTCGGACAGCGCGCGGGCGAAGGCGTCGAACAGCCCCATGTTGCTGGCGGCATCGGTGAACAGCCGGCCGATGAGGAATTCCAGCGAGAGATAGTAGACCCGCTTGCGGTTGCCGGCGTGGCTGTCGCGCCGCGAGGCGAGCCAGCGCTCGGTGACGTGGTCGCGCAGCGCCAGCGCCGCGGCGAGCGACCAGTCGCGCCGGGTGGCGCGCGCCGGGTCCTTGCCGAGATCGAGCGCGAGCCGCTTCAGGATGCCGTCCTTGATGGCGGGCAATGCGGGGCCTTCGTCGATGGCGCGGGCAGGTCGGAGGGGGAGATGATCGGTCATGGGGCGACAATCCGGGGCGCCGCGCCGGTCCGGCGCCGCCTGGGTGCGTTGACGGACGGCATCAGCTTTTGGGAAAGGTGATGGAAAATACGGCGCCGGTGCCGGTTGCCTTGCCGTCGGCGTTCCAGCGGCCCTTGAGCGCGGCAACCAGCGAGGCGATGACCTTCATGCCGAGGCCGCGGCTCTTGGCCGCATCGAAGCCGGCCGGCAGGCCGGGGCCCTCGTCGGCGATGGCGAGCAGAAAGTTGTCGGGGTCGGCGGAGGTGAACGTCACGTCGATGCGGCCGGCGCCGTGCTTGACGGCATTGGTGACCAGTTCGTTGACCAGAAGCCCGATCGGCACGATCTGCGAGGTCGGGATGATGCCGGCGGTGCCCTCGACCGCGATGCGGGCCTGCAGGATGCTGGACAGGTCGCGGCACAGCCGCTGCAGGTAGGTGAGGCCATCGACGCTTTCCGCCGAGCCTCTGGCGTAGAAGTGCCGGTGCACGCGCGCCACCGCCGCCACCCGCGTGGCCGCCACCTTCAGCTCCTCGGCGGTCTCCAGCGCGGCGGCGCGCCGGCTTTGCAGGTTGAGCAGGCTTGCGACGAATTGCTGGCTGTTCATGACGCGGTGGTCGATCTCGCGCGTCATGATCTCGGTATTGCGCGCCATCTGCCGCGCCGTGAGGCGCAGGTCGAGCTGATCGGCGGCGATGGCCGCGAGGTCGCGCAAGGACGCGACGTCATGCGGATCGGCCTGGCGCGGCTCACGGTCGATGACGCACAGCGTGCCGAGGTTGAAGCCGTCGCGGGTCGCAAGCGGCACGCCGACGTAGAAGCGCAGCCCGAACGCGCCGACCACCAGCGCGTTGGCGCGGGTGCGGGCGTCGTTGCCGGCGTCGCGCACGATCCACGGCTCCGACGACAGGATGGCGGAGGCGCACAGCCCCGGATCGCGGGCCACCTCGGCGACGTCGAAGCCGTGGCGCGCCTTGAACCAGATGCGGTCGCGATCGACGATGCTGATGCCGGCCATCGGAACCCGGAACAGCCGCGCCGCCAGCGCCGCGATGCGGTCCAGCGAGGCGTCGGGCGGGGTATCGAGGACGCCGTACTGGCGCACGGCTTCGAGGCGGGCATCCTCGTTGTCGGGCAGGATGCTCGGCGACATCGGCATATCGGGTGCGAGGCTGCTTCGGGTTTCGATCATGCCTCTTCCTAGTGTCCCGAATCCGAAGTTCGCCTCATTTCGCAGCGGACTCAATAGCGAATTTCGGATTCGAAAGGACACCAGCAACCTGGTGAATATAGGGTGGTTCAGGTTGAGAAGTTCGCTCGAAGAACTCGCTGAAAATTTGAAGCGAACTTCTGAACCGCCACACTAGCGCTGTTCCGGCAGTTTACCGGTATATTGGGCGCAACCAAGGCGCCCCGCCAGGGCTTTGTCGGTCTGGCGGGAACGGTTCCAGATGCCGGGCATTGTCCCTCGCAACCCGGAACCGGACGAAAAACTCCAGCGTTTGTGGGTTGATGGCGGGGATCGTACCGAGGTGAAAGCGCGTCGCGACGCCGCTGTCCGCAGCGTCAGGATCATGATGGCGGCTTGCGTCGTGGGCCCGATGCTGGTGTTCGCCTATGCGGCATGGAGCAGCCACCGCAGCGCCCATGCGCTCGCCGACGAGCGCATCCTGCGGGCGCTGCAGATCGTCTCCGAACAGGCGCTGCGCGTATTCCAGTCGATCGACGTGACCTTCGGCAGCATCGAGCAGATGGCGGCGAGCGATCTGCCGCAGGCCGAACTCAACGAGCGGCTCAAGCAGATGGTGCTGGTGCTGCCCGACGTCGAGGCGATCTGGCTGATCGACCCGCAGGGGCGGATCACCGCATCGTCGTCGAAATATCTGATCGCCGGCGAGGCCGTGGTACCGCCGCCCGCCGCGCCGGCCCCGGCGCAGGCCGGTCCGGGATCGTCGATGAAGATCGGCGACGTCGTGGCCGGGGCGACCCGCGAGGCCGCGTTTTTCCCGGTGTTCGCAAGGCGCGACGGCCGCGACGGCCGCTTTGCCGGCATGACCGCGGTGTCGGTGCTGCCCGCCGCCTTCGAGCGCTTCTACGGGCAGCTCGCCGAGGACGACGGCGTCAGTTTCGCGCTGATGCGCGAGGACGGTGCCGTGCTGGCGCGCTATCCGGGCGGCCCGCGCGGCATCAAGCTCGACCCTGCCGGCGCCTTCCGGCGCGTGGTGGACAGCGGCGCGACGGTGACGCCGCACACCACCGTCTCCGGCGTGGACGGCGTCGAGCGCCGCTTTGCCGTTCAGCGCCTCACCAATTTTCCGCTCTACCTGGTCTCGACCTCGCGCGTCGCCGATATCGACGCGCAGTGGCTGAGGCAGGTGGTGGGCTATTTCCTCGTCATGATCGCCGTGGTGGTGCCGCTGCTGCTGCTGTTGCTGCTGGTGTTGCGGCGTACCGAGGAGGTCTACAGCGAAGCCTCGCGCCGCGAAATCGCCGAAGCCAACCTGCGGCAGTCGCAGAAGATGGAGGCGATCGGCCAGCTCACCGGCGGCGTCGCCCACGACTTCAACAATCTCCTGACCATCGTCATCGGCAACCTCGATTCGGCGCTGCGGCAGAAGCCGGAGGGGCGGCTCGAGCGCGCGCTGGTCAACGCCATGTCGGGCGCCGAGCGGGCGGCGCAACTGACGCGGCGGCTGTTGGCGTTTTCACGCAAGCAGCCGCTCAAGCCGCGCCCGATCGACGCCAACGGGCTGGTCGCCGGCATGCTGGAACTGCTGGCGCGCTCGCTCGGCGAGAACGTCACGATCGACACCGTCTACGCCAAGGAATTGTGGCCGGTGGAAGCCGATCCAGTCGAACTGGAATCCGCGCTGCTCAACCTTGCGATCAACGCCCGCGACGCGATGCAAGGCAACGGCCGCCTGACCATCCGCACCGCCAACGCCACCCTCGATGCCGGCACCGGCGCCGCCTTCGACGGCCCGGCCGCTGGCGACTACGTGCTGATCGCGGTGACCGACACCGGCGAGGGCATGTCGCCGGAGGTGATCGAGAAGGCGTTCGATCCGTTCTTCACCACCAAGGCGCCGGGCGCCGGCACCGGGCTCGGCCTGAGCCAGGTCTTCGGCTTCGTCAAGCAGTCCGGCGGCTATACGCGGATCGTCAGCGAGGTCGGCCGCGGCACCACGATGATGCTGTATCTGCCGCGCGCGGCTTCGGCGCCCGCCGCGGCGCGGGCGCCGGCGGCGCATGCGCGGCCCTCCGGCGCCGGCCACACCGTGCTGGTGGTCGAGGACGATGCCGCCGTGCGCAGCTACATCGTCGAGGTGCTGCACGATCTCGGCTACACCGTGATCGATGTCGGCGACGGCGAGGCGGCGTTGCAGCTTGTCGGGCGGCACGACCGGCCGATCGACCTGCTGCTGACCGACGTGGTGATGCCGCGCATGAACGGGCGCGAGCTGGCCGAGGCGGTCGAGCGGCAGCGGCCGGGCATCAAGGTGCTGTTCATGACCGGCTATGCCCGCGACGCCATCGCCCATGACGGGCGGCTGGAG
>JBDHSY010000032.1:0-13495 GCA_039808405.1 Xanthobacteraceae bacterium | reverse complement strand
AGACGGGGCGAGGCCGCAACGACAAGGGCCGCGCCCCTTGCCGAGGCGCGGCCCTTGCAAAGCCGGGAGGCGATCCGGAATTACGGGCAGGGATGGCGATAGCCGTCGTGGCCGAGATAGGTGCCCGAGGCCGGATCGTAGGAGCGGAAGCGCTGGGCGCAGTAGGCGTGCGCCTGCTGGGCCTGCTGGGCGGCCTGCGCCTGGCTCGCGGCGATCGCGCCGCCGATGATGGCGCCCGCCGCGAGGCCGCCGATCAGCGCGCCGCTGCCGCCGCCGCCGCCGTGATAGTGATGGCGATACGGACGGTGACGCCAGTGCTGCACGTTCACCGTGGCGCTCGGTGCCGCCTGCGACAGCGCTGCGCCGGTCATCAGCGGCGCGGCCGAGGCCGGCGCGGCGAGGGCGAAGGCCGCCGCGGCGGCAATCAGCGTGGACGCAACGAGTCGGGTGGGTCGCATGTCAGTCTCCGTGTCGGGGGTGGATAAGGGAAAATAGCCCAGCAGCGGGGCGGTTCCATGAAGCGGGGGTGTGTGATGACAAAATGTCGCAGGGGGGCGGCCATCGGGCCGCGGCTCTCTTGGTTGTCGTCGCAGCGTGCCGCGAGGTTCACACCACCACGCATAATCTGCGCGCGGCGCGGGTGATGCCGGTATAGAGCCAGCGCGTGCGGCTGTCGGAAAAGGCAAAACTCTCGTCGAACAGCACCACGTCGTCCCACTGCGAGCCCTGCGACTTGTGCACGGTGAGCACGTAGCCGTAGTCGAATTCGTCGTAGGGCCGGCGCTGCTCCCAGGCGATGTCCTCGATGCCGCCGGTGAAGCAGTCGGCGCGCACCGAGACCTTGGTGATGCGGCCGCCGAAATCCTCGTCCGGCGCGATGCGCATGGTGACGATGCGCGATTTCGATTGCGCGCGCGCCTTGACGCGCCACAGGCCGCCGTTGAACAGCGCCTTCTTGCGGTTGTTGCGCAGGCACACCAGCTTGTCGCCGGCAACCGGCAGCGTCTCGGTGAGGCCCTGCTTCTCGCGGATACGCATGTTGTAGGCGCGCCGGGTGTTGTTGCGGCCGACCAGCACCTGATCGGCGGCCATCACCCGCTCCGGATCGAGCGCCGCGCGCCGCACCACCTGGCTCTCGCCGTAGTCGCCGACCTCGATGTCGCGGCCCTCGCGCACCGCCATCGACAGCCGCACGATCGGATCGTTCTGCGCCTGGCGATGCACTTCCGTCAGCATGGCGTCGGGCTCGGCGTTGGTGAAAAAGCCCGCGCCTTGAATCGGCGGCAGCTGCGCCGGATCGCCGAGCACCAGCAGCGGCGTGCCGAACGACATCAGGTCGCGGCCCAACTCCTCGTCCACCATCGAGCACTCGTCGATGATGATCAGCTTGGCCTTGGAGGCCGGCGCATCGTCCCAGAGCTGGAAACTCGGCTGCTCCTCGCCGCTCTCGCGCGCGCGGTAGATCAGCGAATGGATGGTGGAGGCGCCCTCGCACCCCTTGTTGCGCATCACCAGCGCCGCCTTGCCGGTGAAGGCGGCGTATTTCACCGCGCCGTCGACGCCCTCGGCGATATGGCGCGCCAGCGTGGTCTTGCCGGTGCCGGCATAGCCGAACAGCCGGAACACCTGCGGCGTGCCCTTGCGGCCCGGCCTGGCCTTGAGCCAGCCGGCAACGGCCTTGAGGGCATCGTCCTGATGCGGGGTGAAGGTGGGCATCGATCAACAGAAGCGAGGAGGCTACCCCTCCTATTAACCGACTCGCCGGTGGATGTGCCGGCTAATTTCTCATGACTGGTTGGCGTGCTGCGGCAGCGGGAGTCCCGCCTTGCGCAGCACGAAACGCTGGATCGGCGGCACCAGGATGAACAGAAGCGGCACCACCGTCACATAGCTGATCGCCGCGGACCTGAGCCATCGCGAGATAAAATCGGGATGGAAGCCGTAATTGACCGCCAGCCCAACGAACGTCATGCAGATCGAGGTGATCAAGCCCGTCATCAACCCGATGGTCGGGCCGACCAGGCGCGGAGAGATTTTCATGATGAGCTCCTGTATATTTATTTATACAACGTATAATTTATACAATGTATAAGCAACAGGAATTTTAATGCCTCGAGTCGCCGATCCTGAATTGCCGGGCCGCATCCTCGATGCGGCCGATGTGCTGTGGCGCGAGGGCGGCGACGCGGCGGTCACGATCCGCGCCGTCGCCGCGCGCGCAGCTTCGACCACCCCGACTGTCTATGCCTATTTCAAGGATCGAAGCGCACTGGTGGTGACGCTGCGCGCGCGCGCATATCGGCGGTTCATCGCTTTCATGGAGACGTCGGCGTCGTTCCGGGAGTCTTGTGAACGGCATCTGGAGTTTGCCGAACGATACAGCCACGATTACGAACTGCTCTACGGTCGGGGCTGGCTGGATCGCGTGCGCCCCGAGGCGCAGGAAGCCGAGATCGGCGAGTTTGCCGCGGTGCTGGTGCGGAATGGCGTTCCCGAAGCATCGGCGATGGAGACGGCGTTCCCGATCCTGATGATCTTGCAGGGGCTTGCCATCCACCGGATCCACAATCCGACAATCACCCCCCTGTCTCGCCGGATCCGTCTCGCCTGTATCGAGACCTGCGTGCAACTGGTCGAGAATGTGCGGCCATAGCGTTTTCGTCACGTCAAACGGTGCCGGCTTCGCTCGAAACGCCTTGGGCAAATCGAATGGTTCGCATTGTGGTGATCGACTTAGCCAATTTTTAAGCGCCGTGGCGTAGCGTCGCGACTGTCAGTTCCGTTGGTGAGTATGCGAGTACAGAAATGACAGAACCCCACCGCCCGAGGGTGAAATACGTCATCGGGCCCGACGGCAGCCCGCTGACGATCGCGGACTTGCCGGCCCCCGGCACCAAACGCTGGGTGATCCGCCGCAAGGCCGAGGTCGTCGCCGCCGTGCGCGGCGGCCTGCTGTCTCTCGAGGAGGCGTGCAGCCGCTATACGCTCACGGTGGACGAGTTCCTGTCGTGGCAGTTCTCGATCGACCAGCACGGCCTCGCCGGCCTGCGCACCACGCGCATCCAGCAGTACCGGCAGTAAACGCTCCGTCGCAGGTTCCGGATGCCCCCGAACCGGCCTTCTCCGGAAGGCCGGTTTTTCGTTGCCGAGGCAGCCTCTCACCACGCGTATCTGACGACGCCCTTTCCGTTATAGCTGGTGGTGGTGGCGGAAAACTCGCCCTCGAATGCCGCGGCGAGCGACAGGCCGTTCGTCCAGCCGATCTCGGCGCCGGCGGAGACCAGCGCGGCATCATCCGCCTGCGCCGCGCCGTTGACGAGGAAGCCGGTGCCGGGCAGTGCCTGGAAGGTGGCCGACAGCGACCGCTCGCGGTCGAAATTGTGCGCCCAGGCGGCGCGGCCGCGCAGGGTGACGAGCGCATCGCCCCACGTCGTGGAGCGGTCGAGGCGCAGCCCGAGTTCGCTGCGGGTGGCGGCGAGGTCACGCCCCGCATAGCCCAGCGCAAAACTGTCCACCGCGCCGTTGCCCGCCTCAAGGTAGGACGGCAGCCGGTAGCGGATCGCCTGCGCCGCGGCGTAAGGCGTCACCCCGGCCACCATCGTGTCGATGCGCCAGCCGGCCTCGACGCGGCCCGACAGCACATGGGCCCTGTAGGCGCCGCGCAGCCGTTCGCCGGTCGGGGCGATGCGATCCGTCGTGACGTCGTGCCAGCCATAGGCGAAGACCCCGGTGAGGTAGCCGCTATGCGCAAAATTATGGCGCGCGAACACGCCGGCCTGGAACAGGTCGGAGCGCCCCGAGCCGAGGCCGTCGCTCAGGCCGAAGGAGGTGCCGCCGCCGCCGAGCGCGAAGCCAAGCTGCGTGGCGGGGGACAGCGCGTAAGCCGCGCCGCCCATCGCCCCGTAGACGCGGGCGGTGGCGTCATGGCTGCCGAGCGTCGTGTCGCCGCTGATCCGCGCCGCGCCGCCATAGGCCGCGCCGAACACCCGCCAGCGCCGCTCGAAATGCGCCGCCGGCGGCGCCGCCTTGGCGAACAGCGCGGCATAGGCGTCGCGCGACGCCCCGGCATAGCTCATCGCCGGCGTGGCGGATGACGCCGCGCCTTGTTCCGCCGCGAACGGATCGGTCATGGCATTGAGGAATTGCGACTGCGCGTCGAACGCCGCCTGCGACGCGCCGGTCGCTACCTCGCCCGCGGCCTGCGACAGCCCGCGCGGATCGAGCGCGCCGAAGGCGAGCGGAATGCCGCCATGGCTATCGAAGTAATTGACCAGCGTGGTTGCGACATTGCGCTGGTTGGTGTCCAAGCCGTTGCCGAAATCGGGTGGACCGGGCGGCGTATAATCGAGCGTCAGGTCGAGAAAGGCGTTGTTGCCGTCATAGGCCAGCGCGCTCTTGAAGTTTTGCGGCAGGTTGGTGTTGGCCGGCCCCGAGAAAGTCCCGTTCACGCCGCCGTCGGCGGTGAGGATGGTGTAGCGCTTCTCGACATACGAGCCGGGGGCGAAATGCGCCGCCACCGTCGCCCCGCCCAGCGTCGCCGTGCCGGTGACATGGGTGAAGTCGGCCGCAGTCGGATGGACTTCGACCATGTAGGTCGAGGCCGCCGTCAGCACCAGATTGCCGGCCACCGTCAGCGCGCCGATGGAGTTGCCCGGCGCCAGCACGCCGCCATCGATGAAGGTGTCGCCCACCGTGCCGCTGCCGCCGAGCGTGCCGCCCGCCTCCACCGTGGTCAGCACCGACGACGCGATCGAGCCGTTCACGATCAGCGTGCCGCCATTCACCGTCCAGGGAGCCGCTTCCGTCGATGTCCCGCTCAGCGTCCAGGTGCTGCTGCCGGTTTTCTCGAATGTGTCGAAGCCCCGATACTGCTGCGTTGGGCCGACCTGCGAGACGTCGAAGGAGGAATCGGCCGTGCCGCCGAGCGCCAGCGTGTTGTTGGTGCCGCCGCCTGTGAAGACGACATTGCCGATGATGGTGGAGCCGGCCCATAGTTCGAGGCGGTTGTCGTCTCCCCAGAATTTGATTGCCGCCGTGCCGCCCGTGATCGTTCCGCTGTTGGTCACCGAGCCGCCGCGAGTAAACGAAAGTCCGACCGTCAAGCCGGTGATAGTCCCCTCGTTGTGAACGGTCCCATAGCTTGTTTCGAAGCTCACGCCTGTCCCGCCTTCAATGCGCGCTCCAGCACGATTGATCAGGAAGCCGCCAGCGTAGAGGCTGACGGCTATTCCGGAGGGATGGGAAGCTTTCACCGAGCCTTCGTTGATGACCTGGAGTCCGGGTAGGAGGCTGCGCAAAAAAATGCCGTCTGTGTCACCGACGATCGTGCCCCGATTGGTCAACCGCCAGGGAATCTCGTTGAGCGTGATGGGTGTTCCTACCGCAGGTTGAAAGAAGACGGTTGAAGTGACCGTTTCTCCTGCCGGAACGAGCGCTGAAGGGTTCCCCGCCGCTCCAGGGCATGTGGTCAGGAGAACGGACGTGCTGTCCCCGTTGTCGCGAACCTCATAGTCGAAGCCTTCCGCGCCGACATAGGCCTGACACGCCGCGAACGCCACGCCCGGCGCAGCCGAAACGAGCGCGGCGACCGCAGCCCCCAGCAGGCGCGCGGCCGTGCCCGTTCGTCCCTGTTCGATTTCCGTTCCCGCCATGCCGCCCCACGTTTGCAACCGCCCGCCGATTCCGGACACGATTGGGGCGCAACCGTAAGGATAAAGGCAGAAAAGGCAACAACCGCCGCCGTTAACCAGTTGGAAACCATACCATGGGCAAATTTTGCCGGGTCGGTTCCAGCGGAGCCGATTCCGGGCGCGGCCTCTCCGCGCCCCGGGGGGCACACAAGGGGCGCGGGTGCGTTGCGGGATCTCGTCGGATTTCTGAAGGGGCTTGGCGCGACGCGGCTGCTCGCCATGGTGGCGGTCACCGCGGCGCTGATCGGCTTTTTCGCCTTCGTCATCATGCGCGTGACCGCGCCGCAGATGACCACGCTGTTCACCGACCTCTCCTTCGAGGACTCGGCGGCCATCATCAAGGAGTTGGAGCGGCAGGCGATCCCGTTCGAACTGAAGAACGAGGGCGCCGTGATCATGGTGCCGAAGGACAAGGTGACGCGGCTGCGGATGAAGCTCGCCGAGGGCGGGCTGCCCAAGGGCGGCGGCGTCGGCTACGAGATTTTCGACAAGGCCGACACGCTGGGCTCGACCAGCTTCGTGCAGAACATCAACAAGCTCAGGGCGCTCGAGGGCGAACTGGCGCGCACCATCCGCGCCATCGACCGCGTGCAGGCCGCGCGCGTGCATCTGGTGCTGCCGGAGCGGCCGTTGTTCTCGCGCGAGACGCCGGAGCCGTCGGCCTCGATCGTGCTGCGGGTGCGCGGCGCGCTGGAGGCGCAGCAGGTGCGCGCCATCCGCCATCTCGTCGCCTCGGCCGTCAACGGCCTGAAGCCGCAGCGCGTCTCGATCGTCGACGAGACCGGGGCTTTGCTGGCGAGCGGCCTGCCGGGCGATGCGAGCGGCGAGGGCGGCGCCGACGAGCGCCGGGCCGCGTTCGAGAAGCGGCTGCGCGGCCAGGTCGAGGCCATCGTCTCGCAGGTGGTCGGCGCCGGCCGCGCCCGCGTCGAACTGACCGCCGATTTCGACTTCAACAAGGTGACGCAGACCTCCGACCGCTTCGATCCCGAAGGCCGCGTGCTGCGCTCGAGCCAGACCCGCGAGGAGGAAAGCTCCACCGCCGACAGCCGCGACAACCAGGTCACCGTCAACAACGAGCTGCCCGGCAACCAGCGCCAGGGCGTCGAGCCGCCGCCGGCCAATGCGCCGCGCGACGTCAGCAAGAAGACCGAGGAAACCGCCAACTACGAGATTTCGCGCACCACCCGCACCGAGGTGACCGAGGCCGGCCGCGTCAACCGCATCTCGGCCGCGGTGCTGGTGGATGGCGTCTATGCCAGGAACGACAAGGGCGAACTGGTCTACACCGAGCGCAGCAAGGAGGAACTGGAGCGTATCGCGGCGCTGGTGCGTTCGGCGATCGGCTTCGACGAGAAGCGCGGCGACCATGTCGAGGTGGTCAACCTGCGCTTTGCCGAAGGCCCGAGCACGCTGCCGGCGGCGGAGCCGGCGACGCTGTTCGGCCTGTTCGCCTTCACCAAGGACGACGTCATGGGCGCGATCCAGCTCGGCGTGATCGCGGTGCTGGCGCTGGTGGTGCTGTTCACCGTGGTGCGGCCGCTGGTGAAGCGCGCGCTCACCCCCGATCCCGCGCGCGAGAGCCTGCCGCTGCCGCCACCGCCTCCGCCGCCCGCGCCCGAGCCGCCCCCGCCGGCGACCGCGCTGGTGCCTTCGCCGCCGCTCGGCGGCAGCATGATCGACGTCGCCCAGATCCAGGGCCAGGTGCACGCGCAGTCGGTGCATCGCGTCGGCGAACTGGCCGACCGCAACCCGCACGAGACCGCCAATATCATCCGCCAATGGCTTGCGGAGCCCGCCTAACCCATGGCCGCAGCATCCCAGACATCCCCTTCGCCCGGCGTGGCGCAGAGCAATGCCGAGATTGCCGGCGTGGTGGCGACGCTGGCGAGCCGGCAGTCGTCGCGCCAGGCCAGCGCCCCGCTGCCCGGCCGGAAGCGCGCCGCCATCCTGATGCTGGCGCTCGGCGAACAGTACGGCGGCAAGGTGTGGGAGTTGCTCGACGACGACGAGTTGCGCGAACTGTCGATCGAGATGTCGGCGCTCGGCACCGTCGAGGCCGACGTGGTCGAGGACCTGCTGCTGGAATTCGTCTCGCGGATGTCGGCGTCGGGCGCCCTGATGGGCACCTTCGACGCCACCGAGCGGCTGTTGCGGCAATACCTGCCGTCCGACCGCGTTCACAACATCATGGATGAAATCCGCGGTCCGGCCGGTCGCAACATGTGGGAGAAGCTCTCCAACGTGTCCGAGGAAATCCTCGCGAGCTACCTCAAGAACGAATACCCGCAGACCATCGCGGTGGTGCTGTCGAAGCTGAAGCCCGAGCACGCCGCCCGCGTGCTGGCGATCCTGCCCGAGGACATGGCGCTCGACGTCGTCAATCGCATGCTGCGCATGGAGCCGGTGCAGAAGGAGGTGATCGAGCGCGTCGAACAGACGCTGCGCACCGAGTTCATGACCAGCCTGTCGCAGACGCGGCGGCGCGACTCGCACGAGGTGATGGCGGAAATCTTCAACAACTTCGACCGCCAGACCGAGACCCGCTTCATCACCGCGCTGGAGGAAGACAACCGCGAATCGGCCGAGCGCATCAAGGCGCTGATGTTTACCTTCGACGACCTCATCAAGCTCGACACCGTGTCGATGCAGACCATGATGCGCCAGATCAACAAGGACAAGCTGGCGCTGGCGCTGAAGGGCGCCACCGAGGAGGTGCGGGCCTTCTTCATGAAGAACATGTCGACGCGCGCCGGCAAGATGCTGACCGACGAGATGGAGGCGATGGGGCCGGTCAGGCTGCGCGACGTCGATGACGCGCAGGTGCTGCTGGTCAACCTCGCCAAGGATCTGGCCGCCAAGGGCGAGATCATGCTGACCAAGAACCGCGCCGACGACGAGCTGGTGTACTGATGGCGGCGATCGCAAAATTCCTGTTCGACACCGACTTCTCCGCCCCGGACGGCGGCCGTCCGCGCGGGGCGAGCGACGCCGAGGTGGCGCAGCGCGTCGCCGAGGCGGAGGCGCGCGGCTACCAGCGCGGGCTTGCGGCCGGCCGTCAGGAGACCGAGGCCGAGACCGCGCGGCGCGCCATGGCGGCGCTGGAAGCGATCGCCGCCTCGCTCGGCACGGTGGCTGGCGGCGTGGACGAGGTGATGGCGCATATCGAGACGGAGGCCGTCGAGGTGGCGCTGGCCGCGGCGCGCAAGCTCGCCGCCACGCTGGTCGCGGCCGAGCCGCTGGCGGAGACCACGGCGCTGCTCGACGACTGCTTTCGCCATCTGGTCGCCGTGCCGCACCTCGTGGTGCGCATCAACGCCGCGCTCTACGAGGCGGCGCAGCCGCAGATCGAGCGGCTCGCGGCCGAGCGCGGCTTTGCCGGCCGACTGATCATTCTCGCCGATCCCGACATCGACCTCGGCGATTGCAGCATCGAGTGGGCCGACGGCGGCGTGACCCGCAGCCGCGCCGCGATCGAGGCCCGCGTTGCCGAGATGGTCGAACGCTATATCGCCGCCCGCCGCGAGCGCGCGGCCTCCCATTCCGACCGAGGACGCTTGCCATGAGTACCGATACCCGCAACAGCGATCCGGACGGCGGCAACGTGCCGCTGCCCGATCTCAACGCCTCCGAGGCGCCGCCGCTCTCCGATCCTTCGCTCGGCGGCGACGACGAGCTGGCCGCCCGCCTGGCCGCCGACCTGGAGGCGGTGTTCGACGTGCCGGTGCAGGTGTCCGCCGTGCTTGGCCGCTCGCGCATGGACGTCGCGGAACTGTTGAAGCTCGGTCCCGGCAGCGTGCTCGAACTCGACCGGCGCGTCGGCGAGGCCATCGACATCTTCGTCAACGAGCGGCTGGTCGCGCGCGGCGAGGTGGTGCTGGTCGAGGACAAGCTCGGCGTCACCATGACCGAAATCATCAAGGCGGATCGCTAGCGCCCGGCGCGCCCGCCATCGAACCAACAGGAGCATCCCATGCGGCTTCTCATTGCAGGCACCCTCAAGGGGCAACTGACCACGGCGACCCGCATCGCCATGGACAACGGCGCCACGGTGACGCATGCCACCGATATCGCGCAGGCGCTGGCGGTGCTGCGCGGTGGCAAGGGCGCCGACCTGCTGCTGGTCGATGTCGGCCTCGACATCCGCGACCTGGTGCTGCGGCTCGAGGCCGAGCACATCCATGTGCCGATCGTCGCCTGCGGCATCGATTGCGACGCCGCCTCCGCCGTCGCCGCGATCCGCGCCGGCGCCAAGGAATACATCCCGCTGCCGCCCGACCCGGAACTGATCGCGGCGGTGCTGGCCGCCGTTGCCGACGATGCGCGCGACCTGATCTATCGCGACGAGGCGATGGCCAGGGTCATTCGGCTCGCCGAGCAGATCGCCGGCTCCGAGGCGTCGGTGCTGATCACCGGCGAATCCGGCACCGGCAAGGAGGTGCTGGCGCGCCATGTCCATGCCCGCTCGCGCCGCGCCAAAAAGCCGTTTATCTCGATCAACTGCGCCGCCATCCCCGAGCATCTGTTGGAATCGGAACTGTTCGGCCACGAGAAGGGCGCCTTCACCGGCGCGGTGGCGCGGCGCATCGGCAAGTTCGAGGAGGCGTCCGGCGGCACGCTGCTGCTCGACGAGATTTCCGAGATGGACGTGCGGCTGCAATCGAAACTGTTGCGCGCCATTCAGGAGCGCGTCATCGACCGGGTCGGCGGCGGAAAGCCGGTCGCCGTCGATATCCGCATCATCGCCACCTCCAACCGCAACCTCCTCGAGGCGGTGCGCGCCGGAACCTTCCGCGAGGACCTGTTGTTCCGCCTCAACGTGGTCAACCTGAAGATTCCGCCGCTGCGCGAACGGCCCGCCGACGTGCTCGAACTGGCGCAGCATTTCGTCAAGAAATACGCCGCCGCCAACAACGTGCCGGTGCGGCCGTTGTCGGCGGACGCGCGCAGGGCGCTCGCCGCCAACCGCTGGCAGGGCAACGTGCGCGAACTGGAGAACACGCTGCACCGCGCCGTGCTGATCGCCTCCGGCGACGAGATCGGCGCGGACGCCATCGTCACGCCCGACGGCGACCGTTTCGACGCGGCGAAGACGCCGCCGGCGGTGGCCCACGCCACGGCGGCGGCCGAGCAGGTGACGCGGGCGCTGGTCGGCCACACCGTCGCCGAAGTCGAGCGCGACCTCATTCTGGAAACGCTCAAGCACTGCCTCGGCAACCGCACCCACGCCGCCAACATTCTCGGCATCTCGATCCGCACGCTGCGCAACAAGCTCAACGAATATGCCGACAGCGGCCTCGCCGTGCCGCCGCCCGCCTCGGGCGAGGCGCGCTACGCGCCGGCCGGGACATAATCGTCGCGGGGGCGGCGCCGCTTGTATCGACGACAATTCGCCCCAATTCGTCATGGCCGGGCTTCGTCCCGGCCATCCACGGCTTTCCTTGCGGAGTTGCGGTAAGACGTGGATGCCCGGCATAAAGCCGGGCATGACGAGGTCCGGGCTTTGGTTTGGCGGAATGCGTTAACCTCTGCGTAACCTGCCTTTAAGCGCGCCCTGCTAGTGTCCCGAATCCGAAGTTCGCCTCATTTCGCAGCCGGCTCGATGCGAACTTGGGATTCGAAAGGACACTAGCAACTTTATGAATCTAGTGTGTTTTAGATTCAGAAGTTCGCTCGAAGACCTCGCTGAGAATTTGAAGCGAACTTCTGAACCACCACACTAGCTCATGCGCTTTGAGGAAAGGGTGGACTTGCCGATGGCGCGGAAGAAAAAGCAGGTGCGCAAGGAGCCGGTGTTCGGCCCGTTGTCGTCGCTCGCCGATCTGCGCGTCAGCTTGCAGGATCGCATCCTCGGCCCCGAACAGGACAAGCCGAGGGCCAAATCCGACTCCAGATCCAAATCCGAATCCAAAACGGCCGCGCCGCGCCGCTCAGCCGGCGGCGGCCGCAAGCGCAAGCCGGGACGCCTGCGCAAGCTCGTGTCGCGCGGCGTTTACTGGAGCGCGGTCGCGGGGCTGTGGGCGGCGATCGCCGTGGTCGGCGTCGTGGTGTGGGTCGGCGCGCATTTGCCGCCGATCCAGTCGCTCGAAGTGCCGAAGCGGCCGCCGACCATCCAGATCGCCGCGCTCGACGGCAGCGTTCTCGCTGTGCGCGGCGAGATGGCCGGCGACAACGTCGCGCTGAAATCGCTGCCGCGCTATCTGCCGCAAGCCTTCATCGCCATCGAGGACCGGCGGTTCTATTCGCATTACGGCATCGATCCGTTCGGCATCGCCCGCGCCGCGGTCGCCAACGTCCTGCATCGCGGCGTCTCGCAGGGCGGCTCGACGCTGACCCAGCAACTGGCCAAGAACCTGTTCCTCACCCAGGAGCGCACCCTGCAGCGCAAGTTGCAGGAGGTGGAGCTGGCGTTCTGGCTGGAGCACAAATACTCCAAGAACGACATCCTCGAACTCTATCTCAACCGCGTCTATTTCGGCTCCGGCGCCTACGGCGTCGATGCCGCCGCCCAGCGCTATTTCGGCAAGCCCGCCAAGGCGGTGACGCTGGCGGAAGCCGCGATGCTCGCAGGGCTGGTGCGCTCGCCGAGCCGGCTGGCGCCCAACCGCAACCCGGAGGGCGCGGCGAGCCGCGCCCGCGTCGTACTGGGGGCGATGGCGGACGCCGGCTTCATCACCGCGGCGCAAGCCAAGGCGGCGATCGCCAACCCGTCCTACGTCATGCGGCCGCCGAGCGCCGGCACCGTCAACTACGTGGCCGACTGGATCGGCGAGGTGCTCGACGATCTGGTCGGCCAGGTCGACCAGACCATCGTGGTGGAAACCACCATCGATCCGAAGCTGCAAGGCGAGGCGGAAGCCGCGATCATCGACGAGCTGGCGGCCAAGAGCGTCAAGTTCAACGTCTCGCAGGGCGCGCTGGTGGCGATGACGCCGGACGGCGCGGTGCGCGCCATGGTCGGCGGCCGCAACTACGCGGAGAGCCAGTTCAATCGCGCGGTGACGGCGAAGCGCCAGCCGGGCTCGGCGTTCAAGCCGTTCGTGTACCTGACCGCGATCGAGCAGGGGATGACCCCGGACACCATCCGGCAGGACGCGCCGATCAACATCAGGGGCTGGAAGCCCGAGAACTACACCCACGAGTATTTTGGCGCGGTGACGCTGACGCAGGCGCTGTCGATGTCGCTCAACACCGTCGCGGTGCGGCTCGGCATGGAGGTCGGTCCGCAAAGCGTGGTGCGCACCGCGCACCGGCTCGGCATCGCCTCGAAGCTCGAGGCCAACGCCTCGATCGCGCTCGGCACCTCGGAGGTGTCGCTGCTGGAGCTGACCGGCGCCTATGCGACCTTTGCCAATGGCGGACGCGGCGTTTCGCCTTACGTCATCACCCGCATCCGCAACGCCGGCGGCAAGGTGCTGTATGCGCGCAAGGACGTCGCCCGCGCCCAGGTGATCGATCCGCGCAGCGTCGCGATGATGAACGCGATGATGGCCGAGACGCTGCGCAGCGGCACCGCGCGCAAGGCCGACATTCCCGGCTGGCCGGCGGCCGGCAAGACCGGCACCAGCCAGGATTTCCGCGATGCCTGGTTCGTCGGCTATACGGCGCGTCTGGTCACCGGGGTGTGGCTCGGCAACGACGATAACTCGCCGACCAGAAAGGCGACCGGCGGCGGACTGCCGGTCGAGGTGTGGACGCGCGTGATGCGCGCCGCCCATCAGGGCGTCGCCGTCGCCGGCCTGCCGGGGGCGGGGCGCGGAATTTTCGATGGCGGCATCAACGGCGGGGGGACGGTCGCTGCCGCCGCC